>NZ_JARVSG010000016.1:0-203646 GCF_030209335.1 Pseudarthrobacter sp. fls2-241-R2A-168 | reverse complement strand
TCAAGGTGGTCTGGGGCCGGGAATGGGATGACCTGCTGGCCCGCGACACCGACGGCTCGCTCGTGAAGATCATGAACGAAACCCCCGACGGTGACTATCAGACCTACAAGGCCGAATCCGGCGGGTTCGTCCGCGAACACTTCTTCGGCAAGGACCCCCGCACCAAAGACCTCGTCGCTGACCTCACCGATGACCAGATCTGGAACCTCAAACGCGGCGGCCACGACTACCGCAAGGTCTATGCCGCGTACAAGGCAGCCACCGAATTCAAGGGCAAACCCACCGTCATCCTGGCCAAAACCGTCAAGGGCTACGGACTCGGACCCCACTTCGAAGGCCGCAACGCCACCCACCAAATGAAAAAACTCACCCTCGAGGACCTCAAGGAATTCCGGAATTATCTCCGCATTCCAATTTCTGACGCCCGACTTGAGGAAGATCCGTACAGCCCGCCCTACTACCACCCCGGCCATGAAGCGCCGGAGATTGCCTACCTCCATGAGCGGCGCCGTGCACTGGGCGGCGCCGTGCCGGAACGGCGGCCGGACCACCAGCCCGTTGAGCTGCCCGAGGCCAAGACGTTTGACGTGGCCAAGCGCGGCACGGGCAAGCAGCAGGCCGCCACCACAATGGCGTTCGTGCGGCTCCTGAAGGACCTCATCAGGGACAAAAAGTTCGGCCACCGGATTGTGCCCATCGTCCCGGACGAATCCCGGACCTTCGGTATGGATGCCTTCTTCCCGACCGCGAAGATCTACAACCCCGGCGGCCAGAACTACCTGTCCGTGGACCGCGACCTGGTCCTGGCCTACAAAGAGTCCGCCCAGGGCCAGCTGATCCACCCCGGCATCAACGAAGCCGGCGCCGTGGCAGCGTTCACCGCCGCCGGCACCGCCTACGCCACCCACGGCGTGCCCCTGGTCCCGGTCTACGTGTTCTACTCCATGTTCGGCTTCCAGCGCACCGGCGACGCCTTCTGGGCAGCAGCAGACCAGATGACCCGCGGCTTCATCATCGGCGCCACCGCAGGACGGACCACCCTCACCGGCGAAGGCCTCCAGCACGCCGACGGCCACTCCCCGCTCCTGGCCTCCACCAACCCGGCAGTCGTCACCTACGACCCCGCCTACGGCTACGAAATGGGCCACATCATCCGCAACGGCCTCGAACGCATGTACGGGCCGGACTCCGATGACAAGAACCTGATGTACTACCTCACGGTGTACAACGAGCCCATCACCCAGCCCGCCGAGCCGGAGAACCTCGACGTTGAAGGGGTGCTGAAGGGTATTTACCGGGTGTCGGCGTCGGACGTTGAAGGACCCAAGGCGCAGATCCTGGCCTCGGGTGTGTCGGTGCCGTGGGCCCTGGAGGCACAGCAGCTCCTGGCCGATGACTGGGGTGTCTCCGCCGACGTCTGGTCCGTGACCTCCTGGAACGAACTGCGCCGCGACGGCCTCGCCGCCGAAGAGGAAGCCTTCCTCAACCCCGGCCAGCCCGCCCGCGTCCCGTTCGTCACCAAACAGCTCGAAGGCGCCACCGGCCCCGTCGTCGCCGTCAGCGATTACATGAAGGCCGTCCCGGACCAGATCCGCCAGTTCGTGCCCAACGAATTCGCCACCCTCGGCGCCGACGGCTTCGGCTTCTCAGACACCCGCGCCGCAGCCCGCCGCTTCTTCAAGAACGACACCCACTCCGTCGTGGTCAAAGCGCTGCAGATGCTCGCGGCGAGGGGCGAAATCGAGGAGGGCGCGCCGCAATACGCGATGGACCGGTACAAACTCCTGGACGTCAACGCCGGCACCACCGGCGGGGCCGGCGGCGACGCCTAGGAAGGACACGGACACCCGAAGAGTTAGGGTGCAGCTATGTGCGACGCGGAGGAGATCAGGGCCACGGGGGTTGTGCTCGCGGCCGGGGCCGGGACCAGGCTCGGCCGGGGCCCCAAGGCCCTGCTCCCCTACCGCGGCCGGCCGCTCGTGGAATCGGTGGCCGGAGCGCTGCTCGACGGCGGCTGCCGGGAGGTGGTGGTGGTCCTTGGCGCCGGCGCCCCGGACGTCGCCACCATTGCCGAACTGGACCGGTACCGGACGGTGGTCAACCAGGACTGGGAGTCCGGGATGGGCAGCTCACTGTTGCTGGGCAACGCCGACGCCGATCCCCGGGACCACCTGATGGTCGCCCTTGTGGACCAGCCGGGCCTGACGCCCGGAACAGTGGGCAGGCTCCTGGCAGCGCACTGTCCGGGCCGGCTCACGGCAGCTTCGTACGACGGCGGCACCGGCACCACACGCCGCGGGCACCCCCTGATCATCGACGCCGCGCTCCGGGAGGCCGTGGCCGCCACAGTGACGGGCGACGCCGGGGCGCGCGGCTTCCTGCGGGCCCATCCGGAACTGGTGGACGAGGTGGACTGCAGCGACCTCTCGAACGGCCTGGACGTTGACACCCCGGAGCAGCTCTACCTCCTGGGCTAGCGGCGAATTGCCCCGGCGCTGAGCAGCTCGTCCAGGCCCCGCTTGAAACCGGCTCTTCCGCCATGCGAGGGGTGCCGCACTTTGGGGGCATCCATACCGCTGAAAAGCAGGCTGCGGTGTGCCACGTTGCCCACGGCCACCACAGTTTCAATACTGAACAGCTCCGCGAGAGACTCCCAGAACGGCGTCCCATGCCTTGCATCGGCGGCAGTCGGAGTGCGGTTGGACCAGGGCTTCCCCGGAACATGGGTATGCCAGGGGCACGCGCTCCACAGCAGGGGCAGGAACCGCAGTTCGGCCAGCACGTCCCACATCACGGTTGCGGTGGGCTCTGCAGCAACGTCCGCTGCCTCCGGCGGCAGCACGTAGCCCTTCCCCGGACCAAACAGGCCAAAGCTGTTGGCCGGCCCCTGGAACATGGTGCGGTTGGTGAAGGGCACGCCGGTGATCCGCATGCCTCTGAATCCCGGCGCCTCACCCAGCAGCAACACTTTCGGTGAACGGTCCAGCAGTTCCTTGAGGTATAACTCCAGGTTGCGTCGCCGCAGTGCATTTTCGGGGACGCTGTGGTCAAAGAAGTTGTTGCGCCCCGGGACTGTGGGCACGGCGGCGAGCCGCTCCACAAAGTCACTGACGGATGCAGCCACAAGCGAACGGGGCTACCAGCGCGGGTGGATGGCCTCGCGGAAGTAGTGGTCATAGATCCAGCGGACGCCGCCGTCGAACTCCTCGCTGACACTCACGGATGCGGCAGCAGCATTTGCCGCGGCCTGCTCACCGTTGCGCGCGCCGGGGATCACCGTGGTGACGCCGTCCTGCGCGGCAATCCAGGCGATGGCTGCCTGGGCAGTGCTGGCGCCTTCCGGAACAATCTGTTCGAACTCGGCCACGGCCTTCAGGCCCAGTTCGTAGTCCACACCGGAGAACGTCTCGCCGACGTCGAAGGAGTCGCCGTTGCGGTTGTAGTTCCGGTGGTCGTTCTCGGCGAAGGTGGTCTCCTTCGTGTACTTACCGGAGAGCAGCCCGGACGCGAGCGGCACCCTTGCGATGATGCCCACGTTCGCGGCCTTTGCGGCCGGAAGGACCTCGTCCAGGGGCTTGAGCCGGAACGCGTTGAGGATGATCTGGACGGAGGCGGTGCCCTTGTGCCGGATGGCTTCCAAGGCTTCGTCCGTGCGCTCCACGCTGACGCCGTAGTTGCGGATGGCTCCCTCGGACACCAGGGTGTCCAGGGCGTCGTACACCTCGGCGTTGCTGTACACGGGGGTGGGCGGGCAGTGCAGCTGCACCAGATCGAGGGTGTCCGTGCCCAGGTTCTTCCGGGAGCGGTCCACCCACTGGCGGAAGTTGGCCAGCGTGTAGTGTTCAGGCTTCTGGTCCACCCGGCGGCCCATCTTGGTGGCGACAGTGATGTCCAGCCCCGGGTTGTCCGCGAGGAACTTTCCGATGGCCTGCTCGCTCTTGCCGTCGCCGTAGACGTCTGCGGTGTCGAAGAAGTTCACGCCTGCTTCCACGGAGGCGGCCAGGATGGCCTGCGCCTGGGCCGGGTCAACGTTGCCCCAGTCCGCGCCAAGCTGCCAGGTGCCCAGCCCCACAATGGACACGTTCCGTCCGGTCTTGCCTAAAATCCGCTGTTCCATCCCTTGACTATATGCAACGATGCAACGCGGGGTCAGATTTGGCCCCCTGAACGCGCTTCAGACGGCATTATGTGACCCCGCGTTGGTCAGGACAGGCCCGAGCGCTGCAGGTTGGGCACCAGCCCCGCCCCCTTGAGCCCCAGGTAGATCTTGTCCCGGGCGATGGGCAGCGACGTGAAACGCACCCCGGTGGCGTTGCGGATGGCGTTCGCGAGCGCCGGAGCCACGGGATTGAAGGGGCTCTCGCTCATGGACTTGGCGCCCAGCGGGCCCATCGTGTCATTGGTGTCCGCGAAGTACACCTCGCTGCGGGGCACGTCGGCGAAGGTGGGGATGTGGTACTGGCGCAGGATGTCGGTGGTGACCCGCCCGGCGTCGTCAATCACCACCTCCTCATACAATGCTGCCCCGATGGCTTGGGCAATCCCGCCCTCGATCTGGCCCCGGCACTGGCGCGGATTCACCACCACGCCCGCGTCCGCCGCCTGCACGCTCTGCAGGATTTTCAGCTCGCCCGTGCCGCGGTTCACCGCCACGCGGAAGCCGTGCACGTTGAACGCGACGGAGCGTGGCGTCCCGCCCCACCGCCCTTCTGCTGCGAGTTCGACGCCGGCTTCCGCAGCCGCCTGCGCCAGTTCCGTCAGTGCCAGAGGAGTTCCGTCAATAAACACGGAGTCGCCGTCGAGGACGCAGGCGGAGGCCTGGGTCTGCCGGATGCCGGCGGCAAAAGCCCGGATCCGGACGGCGAGTTCCTCCGCCGCGGCCAGTGTTGCCTTTCCTGCCACCACGGTCCCGGCCGAACCGAAGGCACCCGTGTCGTGCTCAATGAGGTCCGTATCCGACTGCCGGACCACCACCTTGGTTGCTTCGGTGGACAGTCCCGTGGCCGCCAGCTGCGCGTGGACTGTGGTGGTGCCGTTGCCGAACTCGGCGGTCCCGACGTCGGCCTGGTACGTTCCGTCCGGCAGGAGCAGCAGCCGGGAATGGGCGAAGTGGCCGCGCGGGGGAACAGTGTCGATCATGGAGAGCGCGGTCCCCTCGCCGGTCAGCCATTCGGGTCCCAGTTCGTCCAGGCCGGCGGCTCGGTAACGCTCCCGGCCGCGGGCCAGGGCATCGCGGACCAGGCTCAGGCATTGGTCCAACCCGTAGCTGCCGTAGTGGACGTCCTCCTCGGGCTCCGGCTGGGTGGACAGCATCAGGTCGCCTTCGCGCACCATGTTCCGGCGGCGGAACTCGAACGGATCCATCCCGATGCCGGCCGCGAGCTCGTCCATGGCGGACTCGATGGCGAAGATCATCTGGCTCAGCCCATAGCCGCGGAATGCTCCGGCCGGGACAGTGTTGGTGTACATCGCGTGGGCGTCCACCTTTTTGTTGGCGCACTTGTAGACACTCAGGGATTCGCCGCAGCCGTGGAACATCACGCCCGGCCCGTGGTTGCCGTAGGCGCCGGTGTTCGTCAGGACGTCCAGTTCCAAGGCTGTGAGCCGGCCGTCGTTGCTGGTCCCGGCGCGGAGCTTGATGGTGAACGGATGCCTCGTTGTGGTGGCCGTGAACTGTTCGGTCCTGGTCAGTTCGAGCTGGACCGGCCGCCCGAGTTTCAGTGCGGCGAGCGCCACGATGTCCTCGGTCAGGACCTCCTGCTTGCCGCCGAACCCGCCGCCCACCCGCCCTGCCACCACGTGCACCTGCTCCTCCGGAAGCCCGAAGACCCGGCACAAGGTCCGGCGGACCAGGAACGGAACCTGGCTGGAGGTACGGATCTGCAGCCGCCCTTCGCTGTCCACCGACGCAATGGCCGCGTGGGTTTCCAGGGCAACGTGCTGCACGCGCTGGGTTCGGTACGTGCGTTCGTGAATGAAGTCCGCCTGGGCGAAGCCCTCGGCCACGCTGCCCAGTTCGGAGTGCAGTTCCGCCACCACGTTGCGGTCGGGCCGGGAAATGCGGGCCGCGGTTCCGTCCTTGTCCCCATGCACCAGCGGCGCGCCGGGGACCAGTGCGTCCTGCGGCGAGAAGACTGCCGGGAGTTCCTCGTAGGCAACGTCCAGTGCCCGCACACCTGCTTCGGCGGCGGCCACGGTTTCAGCCACCACCGCGGCCACCCGCTGGCCCCGGAACCGCACCACGTCATCCAGCACGCGGGTATCGTCGGGGTCGTCCGTGAACAGTTCGTGCTGGGCGGTGGAAAACAGCTGTTCCGGCGCGTCCTGGTGGGTGAAGACCGCCACAACGCCGGGAACCTTCAATGCAGCGCCAGTGTTGATGGACAGCACCCGGGCATGCGCATGCGGCGAGCGCAGGAGCTTGAGGTGGAGCAGGCCCTGCAGCTGGTCCGCCGGAACGTCCAGCGTGTAGCGGACAGCCCCGGTGACCACCGCCCGGCTGGCAGGTGCGGGGACGTCGTCGCCCAGCTGCCCCCGCACAGGATCCGGCTGCCCCTCCCCCGCGATTCCGGAGCCCGGTCCCTGGGGAGCCGGGTGGCCGGCGTGGCCGCAGACGGCATCGGAGATAGCCCGGTATCCGGTGCAGCGGCAGAGATTGCCCTTGAGGTTCCGCGGCAGGTTCTCCTTCTGGTCGTCGTCGAAGGTGGCTGCCGTCATCACCATGCCGGCCGTGCAGAATCCGCACTGGAAGCCCTGCCGCTCCATGAACTGCTGCTGCACGGGGTGCAGGTCTGCGCCGGCAGTTGACGCCAGTCCCTCGATGGTGGTGACGGCGTGGCCTTCCGCCCGGACGGCCGGGTAGATGCAGCTGTGCACGGGAGTGCCGTCCACGTGCACGGTGCAGGCGCCGCAGTCGCCGCCGTCGCAGCCTTTCTTTACCCCCAGGTTGCCCTGTTCCCGCAGGAAGGTGCGCAGGCACTGCCCGGGGCGCGGTTCCGTCCCGGCCGCAACGCCGTTGATCTCGATGGCCATGCTCAGGCCCCTTCCTGCTGTGCGTTAAGTCCCTGTCCAGGGAACCCACGGTCCGACGGCGGCCAGAAATCGCCGGAGCTGCGGAGCCCGGGTGCCCCTTCGGGAGCAGCGAGCTCGGCACGGATCTCTTCGGCCAGGCGGTAGGTCATGTCCCGGCGCCAGGCCGGAAGCCCGTGGATGTCGTTGTGGTAAAGGCCTGTGGGAACGGCTTCATCGAGGGCCCGCGCCAGCGCGTCCGTGTCCGGCAGTGCGTCGAAGCGCAGCTGCACAGGCCGCTGGGTGGCGGCGGTGACGGTGAGGACAAAGGACGTGCCGCCGTCGAGCCGTCCAATCAGCAGCACCCCGGACCTGCCGAGGTTGCTCAGCGAGAGGCGGCGGAACGCCACCCGGGAGGCAAGGGCCGACGCCGGGAGCTGGATGCTGCGCAGGAGCTCGCCGGGTGCCAGGCAGTTTTGCGCGTCGCCGGTAACGAATTCGGCCACCGGGACGGTCCGGGTGGTGCCTTCGGGACCGAGGATGGTGGCGGTGCCGTCCAGCCCGGCGCAGAGCGAAATCATAGGGCCGGCGGGCAGGGACGTGCAGAGGTTGCCGCCCACGGTGGACATGTTCCACACCTTGAAAGAGGCCACGAAGGAGTCGCAGCAGGGGCGGACCAGCTCCACGCCGGGCCAGCTGCGGCCTGCGGCTTCGGGCGTCCCGGGAAGCTTGTACAGTTCAGCGACGGTGCAGGTGGCGGCGAGTTCGATGCCGGCGTCCGTGACGGTCACCGGAGTCCAGCCCGCGGATCCCAGGTCGAGGAGGCGCTTCAGCGGCTGCGGCCCGAACGCGAAGCTGCCGTAGGAGAACAGGACGGTGCCGCCGGCCAGCCAGGCGTCGCCGTCGCGCCATTGCCCGGGGTCGGTGGTGGGAACCACCGACTCGATGGTGTTCATGTCCATACGATCTCCTGCTGTTTAACGTTATTGGGGGCCGGCGCGTTGGCTGGTTTATCTGCAGTGGGCGCCGCCGATTGGTGGATGGGGCCGGAGGTTTCCCTCAACGGCTGGTGGGATGCTGCTGCGGTGCGGGCGGCGATGAGCTCGGCCAGGACGGACACGGCTACTTCGGCGGGAGTGACTGCCCCGATATCCAGGCCCAACGGCGAGTGGAGCTGGGCGATCCGCTCAGGCCGGACTCCCAGGTCCAGGAGCGCGTCCACCCGTTGGGCGTGGCTGCGCCGGGAACCGAGGGCCCCGATGAAGGCGACGTCCAGCCCCAGCGCGGTGTGGAGCAGGGGAATATCGAACTTGGGGTCGTGGGTGAGGACGCAGATGACTGTCCTGCTGTCCATGCGTCCAGCGGCAGCCTCCGCTGCAAGGTATTGGTGGGGCCACGCCGTCACCACTTCATCGGCCGTCCGGAACCGGGCCTGGGCGGCGAAGGCGGGGCGGGCGTCCACCAGCGTCACGTGGTAGCCCAGGGGTTTGGCGGCCGGCAGCAGTGCGGCGCTGAAGTCGTTGGCGCCGAACACCAGCAGGCGGGCCTGCGCGAGGCGGGACTCCACCAGCACGGTGGCGCCGCCGGTACACACGCCTGCGCTGGTCAGGTCCAGGACGCCGGTGCTGCCGGCGCGCAGGAAGGTCTCGAGCTGGACAGCCCGGGCCCTTCCTGCGTCCGGGTCCGCGCCCGGCACCAGGTCCAGCAGCGCAGCCAAAGCCGGAAGGCCGGTCACGCTGGCGGAGCCAGGGTCCGCAATAACGACGGCGTTGCTGCCGCCACCGGCCCCGCCCAGGTCCAGGTTCCGGACCAGCGCCACCGGCTCGTCCGGTCCGTAAGCTGCCAGCTGCCGGACCGCTTCGCCGAGCGCGCAGCGGTCACCGAGGTTGGCCGGCTCGATATGCACGTCCAGCTCTCCCCCGCAGGTGAGCCCGGCGGCGAAGGCATCCTCGGCACCGAAGCCGAAGGTCTCAAGGCGGGTGACGCCGTCGTCCATTGACTCCAAAGCCGCCGCCACAACGGCGCCCTCCACGCAGCCGCCGGAGAGGCTGCCCAGGACCGCGCCGCCGTCGTCCACCAGCATGGAAGTGCCCACGGGCCGGGGAACCGAGCCGCTGGCCCGCACGATGGTGGCCACCGCAAACCGCTGGCGGCCAAGGGCCGGGGCCCAGCCACTCAGTGAAGGGATCAGGTCAAGCATGGCGGCACTCCTTCTTCCGCGCTGCGGTGGTGTCCATATTGTCGTTCCTATTGGGGGCCGGGCCAAGCATTGGCCCGGCCCCGGTAGTCGGAAGGGGGCTCAGGCGCCCAGCAGCAGGTTGATCGGACCGCGGGCGAAGTACACCAGGAACCCGGCGCTGACCACCCACATCAGCGGATGGACCTTTTTCGCCTTGCCGGATGCGGCGCCGATGATGGCCCAGCTGATGAAGCCGACGCCGATGCCGTTGGCAATCGAGTAGCTCAGCGGCATGGTGACGATGGTGAGGAAGGCCGGCAGGGCCACGGTGAACTTGCTGAACTTGATCTCGCGGATCTGCGCCATCATCATCGCGCCCACCACCACCAGTGCTGCGGCGGCCACCTCGAGCGGGACAACGCTGGTGAGCGGGGTGAGGAACATGGACCCGAGGAACAGGACGCCGGTCACTACCGATGCCAGGCCGGTCCGGGCTCCTTCGCCGATGCCGGCAGCGGAATCGATGTAGACGGTGTTGGAGGAGCCGGAGGTTGCCCCGCCCGCGATCGCCCCGAAGCCTTCCACGATGAAGGCGGACTTCAGCCGGGGGAACGTGCCGTCCTTATGAGCTACGCCGGCGCTCTTGGCCAGGCCCGTCATGGTGCCCATGGCGTCGAAGAAGTTGGTGAACACCAGGGTGAACACCAGCATGGTGGCCGCGAGTCCGCCGATCCTGCCGAAGGCGCCGAACAGGTCGAACTGTCCCACCAGGCCAAGGTCGGGTGCGGACACCAGCTGTCCGGACAGGACGGGGGTGTTCAGGTGCCAGCCGCCGGGGTTGGTGGCGCTCGCCGGGCCGAGGTGCAGGATGGCTTCGACGATGGCGGCCAGGAAGGTGGTGGCCACAATGCCGATCAGCAGGCCGCCCTGGACCTTGCGGGCCACCAGGATGCCCATGGCCAGCAGGCCCACGATGAACACCAGGGTGGGTATCGAGGTGATGGAGCCGCCGTTGCCGAGCTGGACCGGCGGGCCGCCCGCCGTCGCCTTGACGAAGCCCGAGTCCACGAACCCGATGAAGGCGATGAACAGGCCGATGCCCACCGTGATGGCGGCCTTCAGCTCCTTGGGTACTGCCCGGAAGATGGCGGTGCGGGCACCGGTGATCCCAAACAGGACGATCAGGATGCCGTTGATCACCACCAGGCCCATGGCCTCCGCCCAGGTAACCTCTTGGATCACGGAGACGGCCAGGAAGGAGTTGATGCCGAGTCCCGCAGCGAGGCCGAAGGGCAGGTTGGCGATGAGCCCGAAGAGGATGGTCATCACGCCGGCGGTGAGTCCGGTGACGGCGCCCACCTGCGCAGCGGACAGCCATCCCCCGGCAACATCGGTGGGGGCGTTGTCCGCGCTGAAACCGCCCAGGATCAGGGGGTTGAGGATGACGATGTACGCCATGGTGAAGAAGGTGACCAGGCCGCCGCGGAACTCGCGGGCCAGCGTGGAACCGCGCTGGGTGATCTGGAAGAACCGGTCCAGGAACGAGTCCGGCGCCGGAGGTTGGGGAGTGGTGTTCGCGCGCTTTTGCGTGCGGATGCTTGGAGCCGAATGCTCCTCGTGTGAGTTGTCCAGGATGGTCATGTCAGCCGCCGGGCCTAGTAGTCGATCCTGGTGTCGAGTGTGTTCCAGGTGTTGAACGGCTCCAGCGGCGCGGGGGCCGCCGGATCATCCAGCACCAGCTTCGAGACCGGCATCAGGGAGTCCCTGTCCTGGTTGTCGAAGTATTCGTAGAAAACGGCGTCATCGAAGCCAACGGAGGCGGCGTCATGCCGGTCCGCGGCGAAGACCACCTTTTCCACCCGGGCCCAAAGCGCGGACGCGAGGCACATGGGGCACGGCTCGCAGCTGGTGTAGAGGACGGCCCCGCTGAGGTCGAAGGTGCCAAGCTCGCGGCAGGCGGTGCGGATTGCGGTGACTTCGGCATGCGCGGTGGGATCGTTGTCCGCGGTGACGCGGTTGACGCCGTCGAACGCGCGGCCGTCAGCCGTAACGATCATGGCTCCGAAGGGGCCCCCGCTGTTCAGGACGTTGGCCGTGGCCAACCTGATGGATCTGGCCAGAAACTGTTCGGCCGTGACGGTGGTACTCATGATGCGACTTCCTTTTGCCGGGAAGCCCGTTGCCGCTTGCAGGACCAGTAGAACCAGGTGCGAACGGTTACCAGGCTTCAGCATGTGCTGTGAAGGTTAAGTTGCGCCTGGTAGATAGCTTCCCGGTGACCGGGTGCCCGCCTTTGGCAAGATCGAGATTAGCACCGGACTGTGGGCTGCGCCATAGTTTTCTGGAATTTTAATTTCGCAATGTGAAATCCACGTTTCGCGGGTTTCACCCCTGCTGCGGTCACAATCCGTGGCGTTGACGCCGGGCCCTGCGCCTTCTAGCCTAGGTGCCAGCCGCGCCGCTTCCGGGCACTGAACCGTGAGGCGCGGCCGCCTGGATCAGCAGACAGGGCCTCACTGAGCTGGAATGACATTAACAGCGCTCAGAGAAGGACAGCCATGACGCCATCCGCTTCCCGTTTGTGGATCAAAAACCCGCAGGGAGCTTTTACCGCCAACCACCTCGACGCTTCGGGCGGGCTGGTGGTCAGCGGCGGTGTTATAACCGAGGTTCTTGCCGCAGGGCAGCAGCCCTCCGCGCCGTGCGATGAGACGTTCGACGCCGGAAACCACGTGCTGCTGCCGGGCCTGATCAACACGCACCACCACTTCTACCAAACACTCACCCGCGCGTGGGGCCCCGTGGCGAATGCCCCGCTGTTCCCCTGGCTGCAGAACCTCTATCCGGTCTGGGCGAGGCTTACCCCGCGGGACCTTGAACTCGCCACCACGGTGGCGCTGGCGGAACTCCTGCTGTCCGGCTGCACCACGGCGGCGGACCACCACTACCTCTTCCCCGCGGGCCTCGAGGACGCGATTGACATCCAGGTGGAGGCCGTGCGCCGGCTCGGCATGCGGGCCACCCTCACCCGCGGGTCCATGACCCTGGGAACGGACGACGGCGGCCTGCCGCCACAGTCGACGGTGCAGGCAGCCGAGGTGGTGCTGGCCGACAGCGAACGGCTGGTGCACCAGTACCACGAACGGGGCGACGACGCGGTGATCCAGATTGCCCTGGCTCCGTGCTCACCGTTTTCGGTCACCAAGGAGATCATGGCCGAAAGCGCAGCGCTCGCCGAACGGCTGGACGTGCGGCTGCATACCCACTTGGCCGAAACCCTGGATGAGGAGGACTTCTGCCGGGAGATGTTCGGGCTGCGGACGGTGGACTACCTGGACAGCGTGGGCTGGCTGACGGACCGCACCTGGCTGGGGCACGGCATCCATTTCAGCGACGCGGAGATCGCCAGGCTGGGAGCCGCGGGCACCGCCGTCGCGCACTGCCCCACCTCGAACATGCGGCTGGCGTCGGGAACCGCACGGGTCCTGGAACTGGAGGACGCCGGGGCTCCCGTGGGGCTGGGAGTGGATGGCTCGGCGTCGAACGATGCCTCCAACATGATCCTGGAAGCGCGGCAGGCCCTCTACCTCCAGCGGCTGCGGTACGGTGCGGACGTTCCGGTGGAGCGTGCACTCAGCTGGGCAACCCGCGGCTCGGCGGCCGTCCTGGGCCGGTCCGGCCTCGGCCAGCTGGCTCCCGGCATGCAGGCGGACCTGGCCCTCTTCCGGCTGGATGACCTGCGCTTCTCCGGCAGCCACGATCCGGTGGCCGCGCTGCTGCTGTGCGCCGCGGACCGGGCGGACCGTGTGATGCTGGGCGGACAGTGGCGCGTGGTGGACGGGCAGATCCCGGGGCTCGACGTGGCCGGCCTGATCGCCGAGCACTCAGCGGCCGCGCGCCGGCTGGTCAACGGCTAGCCGGACCCCTGGACCTGCCGCGACGCGCAGATTCAGGATCGACGCAGAAAAGGACAGGCGAGACCCGGGTATGGGTCCCGCCAGTCCTTTTGCGCAGCGGAATTGAGGGTGCGTGTCGCCAGCGTAGATGCGCGTCGCCGGCCCGGGCCTGTGCCCTGCTATGAACGGCGGCTGAATCCCGGGAGCGCCTGGACCCAGCGCGAGAAGCGGCCGGGAACGTGCTCCCGGTCCGCAGGAAGGTAGAAGTCCGGATCCGTCCCGCCGCCGAGGGGGAGGTAGAACTCCTGGACTGAAGCTGCCGCCGTGGGTGCCGGTGAAACCGGCGTGCTGTCCTGCTGGTACATCTGATCCTCCTTCAAGGTATGAGGTTTAGTTCCACAAAACGGAAAAAAACTTTTGCTGTGTGGAATAGCTTATGGCTGCCTCCGCTGGCTCGTCAATGGTCTGCTCCCGGTTCGGTCACAATCTGAATTTTCGATTTGTGATGTACACCACCGGCTTCCGGAGGTACGCTTGGTGTCAATTCGTGGCACAGGTCACGTAACCTGGGAGCAGCAGGCAGGGTCGTAATGAGCTGGCATCAATGGATGCCGGCTCTTTTTTGTTGGGTCGGCTCCACCGGAAACGCGCTTGAAACGCGCGCTTAATTTCAGTGATGGAACCTAGGTTCCACTTACCGGAAGTTGGGAAAAGACCATGAGCAGCAAGATCATCCTCGGCGAGAACCAGTACGGCAAGGCCGAGGTCCGGGTCGTCAAGATCACCCGCGACACCGACCGCCACGAAATCGAAGACCTCAACGTCACCTCGCAGCTGCGGGGCGATTTCGCGGCCGCACACCTTGAGGGCGACAACGCCCACGTGGTGGCCACTGACACCCAGAAGAACACCATTTACGCCTTCGCCCGTGAGGGCGTCGGCTCGCCCGAGGCGTTCCTGCTTCGCCTCGGCGAGCACTTCACCTCCAGCTTCGACTGGGTCACCGGCGGCCGCTGGGAAGCCGAGTCTTACAGCTGGGACCGGATCCAGGCCCACGGCACCGAGCACGACCACTCCTTCGTGCGCAACGGCCAGGAAGTCCGCACCGCAGTCCTGGTCCGCGACGGCGCCACCACCCACCTGATCTCCGGGCTCAAGGACCTCACAGTCCTGAAGTCCACCCAGTCCGGCTTCGTGGGCTACCCGAAGGACAAGTACACCACCCTGCCCGAAACCACGGACCGCATCCTGGCCACCGACGTCTCGGCCCGCTGGCGCTTCAAGACCGGCACCGACTTCAGCACCCTGGACTTCAACAAGAGCTACGACGACGTCAAGGGACTCCTGCTCGAAGGTTTCACGGAGAAGTACTCCCACGCCCTCCAGCAGACCCTGTTCGACATGGGCACCAAAGTGCTGGAAGCTCACAGCGAGATCGACGAGATCAAGTTCTCGATGCCCAACAAGCACCACTTCCTCGTGGACCTCTCGCCGTTCGGCCTCGACAACCCCAACGAGGTCTTCTTCGCCGCCGACCGCCCCTACGGCCTGATCGAGGCCACCGTCCAGCGCGAGGACGCCACCCCCGCGGACATCGCCTGGTCCGGCATCGCCGGCTTCTGCTAAACCCGCACCACGCACCATCCGGCCTGGAGTTTTTGTCCAGATAAGACGACTTCAGCACCCCTGAAGCCTGCATAGCTGGACAAAAACTCCGGGCACCCACCCCACGTCTTTCACCACCGTTAGCCAGACACCGTTAGCCAGACAATGTCGTCTGCCATGAACCAAGAAAGTCTGCCATGAACTTCAGAAAGAAACCGGCCGCTGCTGCCGCCGGAAAAGGCACCCGTTCGGCCCGGCCAGAGGACCAAAAGCTCCCCATCGCCAGCACCTTCGCGTACGGCTTCCAGCACGTCCTCACCATGTACGGCGGCATCATCGCCCCGCCCCTGATCATTGGCGCCGCCGCCGGAATGTCCTCGCAGGACATCGGCCTGCTGATCGCGGCCTGCCTCTTTGTCGGCGGCCTGGCCACCATCCTGCAGACAGTGGGCATCCGCTTCTTCGGCTCGCAGCTGCCGCTGGTCCAGGGTGTTTCCTTCGCAGGCGTCTCCACCATGGTGGCCATCGTGCACGGCGGCGGCGGAATCCAGGCAGTCTTCGGGTCCGTCATCGCGGCATCACTGATCGGCCTGCTGATCACTCCGCTTTTCTCGAAGATCATCCGGTTCTTCCCGCCGGTGGTTACCGGTACGGTGATCACCACCATCGGGCTGACCCTGATGCCGGTGGCCGCCAACTGGGCCATGGGCGGCAACAGCAAGGCCGAGAACTACGGCAGCATGGCCAACATCGGGCTGGCCGCGGCCACCATGGCCATCGTCCTCCTGCTCAGCAAGGTGGGCAGCGCCGCGATTTCACGGCTCTCCATCCTGCTGGCCATGGTCCTGGGCACCCTGATCGCGTTCGCCTTCGGCATGGCTGATTTCTCCAAGGTGGGTCAGGGCGAGATCGTCGCGTTCCCCACCCCGTTCGCCTTCGGCCCGCCGGTGTTCGAGATTGCCGCCATCATTTCCATGCTGATCGTCATCCTGGTCACCTTGACCGAGACCTCCGCGGACATCATTGCCGTGGGCGAGATCGTCGGCACCAAAGTGGACTCCAAGCGGATCGGCGATGGGCTCCGGGCGGACATGCTCTCCTCCGCCATCTCCCCGCTGTTCAACTCCTTCACCCAGAGCGCGTTCGCCCAGAATGTGGGCCTGGTGGCCATCACCGGAGTCAAGAGCCGCTTCGTTGTCAGCGCCGGCGGCCTGATCCTGGTGATCCTCGGTCTCCTGCCGGTCCTTGGCCGCGTGGTCGCAGCGGTGCCGACTCCTGTACTCGGAGGTGCCGGCGTCGTACTCTTCGGCACGGTGGCCGCCAGCGGCATCCGGACTCTGTCCAAGGTGGAGTACAAGAACAACATGAACCTGATCATCGTGGCGGCGTCCATCGGGTTCGGCATGATCCCCATCGCCGCGCCGGCCTTCTACGACAAGTTCCCGTCCTGGTTCGGCACCATCTTCCACTCCGGCATCAGCTCCGCTGCGGTGATGGCCATCCTGCTGAACCTGCTCTTCAACCACCTCAAGGCGGGCAACTCGGAGAACCAGTCGGTGTTTGTGGCCGGAACAGGGCGCGTGGTCCGGGAAGAGGACCTGAAGTGCCTGGCCGACGGCGACCGCTTCGAAGGCGGCAAGCTCATCGACTGCGACGGCAAGGAAGTCCGCGTCGAGTCGTCCGAGAAGGCGTCAGAGCACTGACCCTCCCCGCAAGTACGACGCGGCCCGCTTCAGGAAGGAGCGGGCCGCCGTCGTTGTCAGCACAGGAGGTGCGTCAGGTGCGGTTGAGTTCCAGCGAGATGGCCTCGGCGGCCTCGCGGAGGACGGGCACGGCTTTATCGGCAAAGTGCTCGTCCACGCGGGAGACGGGGCCCGAGACAGAGATGGCTGTGGGAGTGGGGGCGTTGGGCACCGCCATGGCGAAGCAGCGCACGCCGAGCTCCTGCTCCTCCTCGTCAATGGAGTAGCCCCGCTCGCGGATGAGCTTGAGGTCAGCCAGGAGGTCATCGACGTCGCCAATGCTCTTGGCAGTGGGCGTCGGCATCCCGGCGCGGGTCACGATGCCGCGGACCGTCTCGTCATCCAGCTGCGCGAGGATGGCCTTCCCGACGCCGGTGGCGTGGGTGTGGGCGCGGCGGCCCACCTCGGTGAACATGCGCATGGAGTGCAGCGAGGGCACCTGTGCCACGTAGATCACCATGTCCGAGTCCAGTACGGCCATGTTCGAGGTCTCCCCCAGCCGGTCCACCAGCGTTTTCAGCTGCGGACGCGCCACGGCGCCCAGCTGCTTGTTGGCGCCTTCACCCAGCCGGATGAGCCGAGGGCCCAGTGCGTAGCGCCGGTTGGGCAGCTGGCGGATGTAGCCCAGGGACACCAGTGTCCGCAGCAGGCGGTGGATGGTGGGCAGCGGAAGGTCGGTGGACGAGGACAGTTCGCTGAGCGTCACGTCGCCGCCGGCATCCGTGATGAGCTCCAGCAGTTCGAAGACGCGCTCTACCGACTGCACACCGCCCGAGGCTTTTTCTGCCATTCCGTTGTCTCCTACGGCTCGGAATCTGACAACTCTTATCCGCATCGTGAAAAGAATTGCTTAGAACACCCAACATACAGCACCTCTGTACGCGGCGCGATGCACTCCCCCAGTCATACAAGGAGGGCTTGTATTTCCATCTTGCAGATAATAATATCCATAATACGAAAACATTGGTTTCGAGAACACAGACCGGACACGGCCGAACAGAAGGCCCAACAGGAGGACATTCAATGGCGAACCCCAGCCCCGGAAATTCGATCACCCTGCGCGTGGAAGCACCGTCGAGCTTCAGCGCCACCAGCGAGCTTGCCGCAGCCGTGGGAGCGGCGGGCGCAGCCATCACCGCACTGGACGTCAGCGAATCCCACCACGAGACCCTCGTTGTGGACGTCACCTGCAACACCACTGACGACGAACACGCCGCCCGCGTCAAGGACGCCCTCAACGCGCTCGACGGCGTCACGGTCCAGTACGTCTCGGACCGCACCTTCCTGATGCACCTGGGCGGCAAGCTGGAAGTTGTCCCCAAGGTAGCCCTGCGCAACCGCGACGATCTTTCCCGCGCGTACACTCCCGGCGTCGCCCGCGTCTGCCTGGCCATCGCCGAGGATCCCGCGGCAGCCCGCAACCTGACCGTGAAGCGCAACACCATCGCCGTCCTCACCGACGGTTCGGCCGTCCTGGGCCTGGGCAACATCGGCCCGGCCGCGGCCCTTCCGGTGATGGAAGGCAAGGCGGCGCTGTTCAAGCAGTTCGCCAACGTCGATGCCTGGCCGGTCTGCCTGGACACCCAGGACACCGAGGAGATCATCATGATCGCCAAGGCCATGGCCCCCGTGTACGGCGGCATCAACCTCGAGGACATCGCCGCCCCGCGCTGCTTCGAGATCGAGAACCGGCTCCGCGAGGAACTGGATATCCCGGTGTTCCACGACGACCAGCACGGTACGGCCATCGTCACCCTGGCAGCCCTGGTCAACGCACTGCGCGTGGTGGGCAAGAAGCTGGACGAGGTGAAGATTGTGGTGTCCGGCGTCGGCGCAGCCGGCTCTGCCATCATCCAGCTCCTGAAGGCCCAGGGGGCGCAGCACATCATCGCCGCCGGCCGCTCCGGTGCCATCCACTCCGGCGAGACCTACGGTGACGAGCACCGCAGCTGGATCGCGGCGAACACCAATGAGGAAGGCTTCGCCGGCACCCTGCACGAGGCCCTCGCCGGCGCGGATGTGTTCATCGGCGTCAGCGCCCCGCACGTGATCGGCGAGGAGCAGGTGGCCTCGATGGCAGAGAACGCGATTGTGTTCGCCATGGCCAACCCGACGCCGGAAATCGATCCGGTCATCGCCTCCCGGCACGCTGCCGTGGTTGCAACCGGCCGCAGCGACTTCCCCAACCAGATCAACAACGTGCTGGCTTTCCCGGGCTTCTTCCGGGGCCTGCTCGACGCCGGAGCCTCGGACATCACCCCGGAGATGCTGGTGGCCGCCGCGGAAGCGATCGCCAACCGGGTGGCTGACGACGAGCTCAATGCCAGCTACATTATCCCCAGCGTCTTCGATCCCCACGTGGCTGCCGATGTTGCCTCAGCCGTTGCCGCGGCCGCCCACGCCGCCAACGTGGCAACCGCGGCTGCAGCCAAGGAACTCGAAGCCGCCCTGGCCAGCGCCTGATTCACCGCCTGACTTCAGTACAAGGAAAGGACCAGAAATGGCCATCACCGTCACAGACCCCCGGCCCATCGAGCGCGCGGAGGAAATCCTCACCCCCAAGGCCCTGGCCTTCATCGAGGAGCTCCACACCCGCTTCGCCGGCACCCGCAACGAGCTCCTGGCAGCCCGCGCCGTCAAGCGGCAGCGCGTGGCCGAGACCGGCAAGCTGGACTTCCTGCCGGAGACGCAGGACGTGCGCGACGGCGACTGGAAGGTTGCGCCGGCACCGGCGGCTTTGCAGGACCGCCGGGTTGAGATGACCGGGCCCGCCTCACCGGCGAAGATGGCCATTAACGCGTTGAACTCCGGCGCCAAGGTGTGGCTCGCGGACCTTGAGGATGCCAGCACCCCCACCTGGGGCAACGTCATCGACGCCATCCTGAACCTCCGCGACGCCGCCCAGGGCACCCTGAGCTACACCTCGGAGGAGGGCAAGGAGTACAGGCTCCGCACGGACGCGCCGCTCGCCGTCGTAGTGGCGCGCCCGCGCGGCTGGCACATGCAGGAAAAGCACCTGCTGCTCAACGGAGAACCCGCCGTTGGCGCACTGGTGGACTTCGGCCTGCACTTCTTCCACATCGCCAAGCAGCTGGTGCTCAACGGGCAGGGACCGTACTACTACCTGCCCAAGATGGAGAGCCACCTTGAGGCCCGGCTGTGGAACGACGTCTTTGTGTTTGCGCAGGATTACCTGGGACTGGGCCAGGGCACCATCCGCGCCACCGTGCTGATCGAGACCATCCCGGCCGCGTTTGAAATGGACGAGATCCTGTACGAACTGCGGGACCACGCCTCCGGCCTGAACGCCGGCCGGTGGGATTATCTGTTCAGCATCATCAAGTACTTCCGCGACGCCGGCGAGGAGTTTGTGCTCCCGGACCGCGCCTCGGTTGCCATGACCGCCCCGTTCATGCGCGCCTACACCGAACTGCTGGTCAAGACCTGCCACAAGCGCGGCGCCTTCGCCATGGGCGGCATGGCGGCCGTGATCCCCAACCGCCGGCACCCCGAAGTGACCGAGGCTGCCTTCGCCAAGGTCCGCGCCGACAAGACCCGTGAGGCAAATGACGGCTTCGACGGCTCCTGGGTGGCACACCCGGACCTGGTCCCCACCTGCCGTGAAGTCTTTGATTCTGTGCTCGGCGACAAGCCCAACCAGCTGGACAAGCAGCGCCCCGAGGTCAACGTGACCGCGGAGCAACTGCTGGACGTCACCTCCGCCGAGGGCCAGGTCACCGAAGCCGGGCTGCGTTTGAACCTGTACGTGGCCATTGCCTACACGGCGGTCTGGCTGTCCGGGAACGGCGCCGTGGCCATCCACAATCTGATGGAAGACGCCGCAACTGCGGAGATCTCCCGCTCGCAGGTCTGGCAGCAGATCCGTAACAAGTCGGTCCTCGCGGACACCGGCAACACGGTCACCCGCGAACTGGTGGAGCGGATCCTGGGCGAGGAAACCGAGCGGCTCCGCACCGAGTTCGGCGACGAGGCTTTCCGCCGCTACTACCAGCCGGCCAGCGAACTGATCGCGGACATCTGCCTGTCCGAGGACTACACCGACTTCCTCACCACCCCGGCCTACGAACTGGTGGGCTGAGCCATGGCAGCATCACCCAAACCGTCGCTGTCCGCCGGGGACCTGGCGGCCATCGACGGGCAGCTGGCCGCCACGGACCGCCTGCTGGAGCAGAACTACCCGGGCGACGACGGCTCACGCCAGCCCGTTCATACGGTGTACGTGCCCGCGGACCGGTTCACGCCGTCGTTCGCTGCCGACTGGGGCGCCGAGGCACTGGCCGCGGCCAACGCCCACGGCGGGCTGGAAAAGCTCGGTGCGCTGCTGGGCCAGGACGCCGCGCTGGCGGAGGCTGTTGCCCCGCGGGTGGAAGCCAAGCTGGCCAGCGAACCGATCGAGGACCTGCGGCTCGATTTTGAGGACGGGTTCGGGGACAGGGGCGACGACGCCGAGGACGCAGCCGCGGTTGCTGCGGCTTCCGCTGTGGCCGCCGCAGCCGCGGCCGGGTCCGCTCCCCCCTTCATTGGCATCCGCTTCAAGTGCTTCGAGGCGGCCACGCGGTCCCGCGGGCTGCGGACGCTGGACCTGTTCGTTTCGGGCCTGGCGGCGGCGGGCGAGCTGCCGGAGGGCCTGGTCCTGACGCTGCCCAAGGTGACCACCGTGGCCCAGGTCAAGGCCATGGACTACGCCGTTTCCCGGCTTGAGGAAGTGCACTCGCTCCCGGCCGGACGGCTCCGCTTCGAGGTGCAGGTGGAAACCCCGCAGCTGATCCTGGGGCCGGAGGGAACATCGCCGGTGGCCCAGCTGCCGCACGCCGTCCCGGGCCGGATCAGCGGCCTGCACTACGGCACGTACGACTACTCGGCGTCGCTGCAGATCTCGGCCGAATACCAGTCCATGGAGCACCCGGTGGCGGACTTCGCCAAGGAAGTCATGCAGCTGGCCGTGGCCGGTACCGGCATCCGGCTCTCGGACGGGTCCACCAACATCATCCCCGTGGGCGACAACGTGGAGAACGCATGGCAGCTGCACGGCCGCCTGGTCCGGCGGTCGCTGGAACGCGGCTACTACCAGGGCTGGGACCTGCACCCGGCCCAGCTGCCCAGCCGCTTCGCCGCAACCTACGCCTTCTACCGTCAGGGCCTTCCGGCCGCCGCGGCCCGCCTGCGGACCTACGTGGAACGGGACAACGCAGAGCAGACCGAAGGCGGCGTCATGGACGAACCCGCCACGGCCCGGGCCCTGGCCGCATTCGTCCTGCGGGGCGTCCAGTGCGGCGCCGTCGGTGCGGAGGAAGTCCAGGCGCTTGCCGGCGTCGGAATTCCGCAACTGACCGGACTGGCCCACCCGCGGCTCGCCACCACTTCCAACTCCTAGGTAAGGATCCCTTATGGGCAAGTACTACTCCCCCACTGGCGGGCTGCCGCCGCAGACCCACCTGACCACCGAGCGGGCCATCGTCACCGAGGCGTACACGGTGATCCCGAAGGGCGTGATGACGGACATCGTCACGTCCAACCTGCCGGGCTTTTCGAACACCCGATCCTGGATCATCGCCCGCCCCATCTCAGGCTTCGCCACCACTTTCTCGCAGCTCATCGTTGAGATCGGACCGGGCGGCGGCGCCCCCAAAGCTGAGTTCGAGGCCGGGGTTGAAGGCGTCATCTTTGTGACCCGCGGAAAGGTCAACCTCACCCTCGACGGCGAACTCCACCAGCTGGAGGAAGGCGGCTACGCCTACCTGGCGGCAGGTTCGGACTGGGGCCTGGAAAACGTTTCAGACGACGTCGTGTCCTTCCACTGGATCCGCAAGGCCTACGAACGCCTTGAGGGTTTCGAAGCCAAGTCCTTCGTCACCAACGAAAAGGACGTGGAACCCACGGCGATGCCGGACACCGACGGCGCCTGGAAAACCACCCGCTTCACGGACTCCAGCGATCTCGCCCACGACATGCAGGTGAACATCGTGACGTTCCAGCCCGGCGGCGTCATCCCGTTCCCGGAAACCCACGTGATGGAGCACGGCCTGTATGTCCTGGAGGGCAAGGCCATGTACCTGCTGAACAACGACTGGGTGGAAGTGGAGGCCGGCGACTTCATGTGGCTGCGCGCCTTCTGCCCGCAGGCCTGCTACGCCGGCGGCCCGGGCGAGTTCCGCTACCTGCTGTACAAGGACATGAACCGCCAGGTCCGCCTCACCTAAACCCCTCCCCCCAACTAAGTAGCGCCAAGTGTCGTTTTGGAACCTCAAAACGACACCTGGCGCTACTCAGTTGGGGGAAAATGGGCAACATGGGCACAACCCCGGGCCGCGCGTGGAAGCGGGTCGCCGCTGTCCTGTGCACGGTTCTGCTGGCTGCACCGTCAGCCGGCTGCACCGGGGAACCGCCTCCGCCAAAACCGGACAAGCCGGCAGCCTTCGCCCTTTTGGAATCCTTCAGCTCCCGGATGCTGGAGGAAGGCGCGCCCGCGGTTTTGGTCGCCGTCCGGTCCAAGGACACCAGCTGGACGCACGCCTCCGGCGTACGGGACCTGGCAACACGTGAGCCTGCAGCAGTCTCTGATCCAGTCCGCATCGGCGGCATTACCGAATCCATGGTTGCTGTATCGGTCCTCAAGCTGGCTGAGGAGGGCAAACTCGACCTGGACAACCAGGTCAGCGACTACCTCCCGGAGTTCGGCGGCGTCCTCCATCCGCCCGGCCGGGTCACGGTCCGGCAGCTCTTGACCCATGAGTCCGGGCTGCCCGACTTCTCAGTCCCCCTCCTGGCCTCCGGCGGGTGGGCGGAAACGATGAACCGGCCGCTCAGCCTTGAACAGCAGTTGGCCCTGGCCGCCACCATTCCCTGGGAACCGAGGCTGGCGCGAATATTCAACTACTCGCGGTCCAATTACGCCGCCCTTGGGCTGCTGATCCAACGCCTGCGGGGGCAAAGCTTGAGCCGCGTCCTGGCCGCAGATGTTGCGCACCCGCTGGGCCTGACGGCAACCAGTCTTGGCGGCGTGTCCTCGCCCACCATGGTCCACGGTTACATCACCGTGGAGGGCAAGCAGGTGGACGTGGCACATCCCGTCTGGCAGGCCGAGCTGCCCTCCGGCGGCGCCGTCTCCACGGTGGAGGACGTCAACCGGTTCTACGCCTCGCTGCTGCAGGGCACCCTGCTCCCGCCGGACAGGGTGACGGCCATGAAGGGCGGTTCCTCGACGTATTACGGCTTTGCCCTGCGGCGGTGGAACAACACCTGCAACAACCGTTTCTACTATGGCCTTCCCGGGGACACCGACGGCTATGGCATGATCGCCATGACCAGCGAGGACGGAAGCACGCAACTGGCGATGTCAGTCGCCTACCCGTCCGCGCCGCCAACCCTCGACCTGAATCCGCTGATCTACGAGATGCAGGACGTGGCGCAGGAAGCCCTGAACAGCCTGTGCAGCGAAAACTAGGGGTTCAGGACCACCTTGATGCAGCCGTCCTCCTTCTTCTGGAACTTCTCGTACAGCGCCGGCGCCCCCTCCAGGCCGGAGCGGTGGGTGACCAGGTCCATCACACCCAGCGGATCGGCGTCGTCCTCCACCAAGGGAAGGATGTCATCGGTCCAGCGGCGCACGTTGCACTGCCCCATCCGGAGCTGGATCTGCTTGTCGAACATGGTGAGCATCGGCATCGGGCTGGCCTGCCCGCCGTAGACCCCGCTCAGCGACACTGTTCCGCCCCTGCGCACAGCCTGGATGGACGTGTGCAGCGCGGCGAGCCTGTCCACGCCGGCTGTCTCCATCGCCTTTTGCGCCAGTTTGTCCGGCAGCAGACCCAGCGCCTGGTGCGCGAACCCGGCCACCGGGGAGCCGTGTGCTTCCATGCCGACGGCGTCAACCACCGCGTCCGGGCCACGCCCCGCGGTCATCTCCCGCAGCTGGTCCGCCACATCCTTGGTGTAGTCGAGCGTTTCGACGCCGTGCCGCGCCGCCATCTCACGCCGCTCAGGGACGGGGTCGATGCCGATGACCCGCAGCCCGCGCTGGACCCCGATGCGTCCCGAGAACTGGCCCACCGGGCCCAGCCCGAACACGGCCAACGTGCCGCCGGCCGGAGTGTCTGCGTACTCCACGGCCTGCCAGGCGGTGGGAAGGATGTCCGAGAGGAACAGGTACCGTTCGTCCGGCAATTCCGTGCCCACCTTGATGGGGCCGTAATCTGCGTGCGGCACGCGGAGGTACTCGGCCTGCCCGCCGGGGACGGAACCGTACAGCTCCGAATAGCCAAAGAGGGCCGCCCCTGAGCCCTTGTCCTTGACCTGGGTGGTCTCGCACTGGGACTGCAGGCCCTGGGCACACATGTAGCAGCGGCCGCAGGAAATGTTGAAGGGGACCACCACCCGGTCGCCTTTGCGAAGGTTGGTGACGCCGCTGCCCACCTCCTCGACGATGCCCATGGGTTCGTGACCGATGACATCACCCTTGTGCATGTACGGGCCGAGGACCTCGTACAGGTGGAGGTCGGAGCCGCAGATCGCCGTCGAGGTGATCCGGATGATGGCGTCGGTAGGGTCCTGGATGACCGGATCAGGCACTTCTTCCACACTTACCGAACGTTTTCCTTGCCACGTCAGTGCTTTCACAGTCTCCCCTTCTCTCGGATCCGGGCGGGACGCCCTTTCCTCGACGCTATCGGCTCACGGGCAAAAAAGTAAGCAGGCTGATGAAAGTCTTGTCGTCCCAGCCTGGGGCTCCTAGCGTAGGAAGGACCAGCCCACGCCAGATGCCCAGTGAAAGAGGAACATGATGTCGCTCTACCAGCCGGAACCGGTCGAAATTTCCACGCGCATGCGCCCTGGCGAATGGACGGAGGAAACCCTGGAAGCGCTGGTAGCCAGCTACCAGCAGCGCATCGTGGAGATGGGCGCCAGCATCACCGACGTGGTCACCGACATAGATCGGAGCGACGACGGCTCAGTGCGGGTAGCAGTTTCCTGGGTCAAACCGGCCAATGCGGGTGACGAGGACTCGGTCGCCGGCGGGCAGACGCTTTAGCGCCGCATCAGGTTAACAGGCGGCCTGCAGCGCTTGTTTTCAGGTTCTCCAGCAGGTCGCGCGGCCCTTCAAAGACTTCCACCGCGCCCGCGTCCCGGAGCTCAGCGGCACTGACCCCGCCGCAGGTGACTCCGATGGCGGGAATCCCCAGCGCGGCGGCGGCCACCATGTCCCAGACCGCATCCCCGACAAACACGGCGTCGGCCGCATCCACGCCGATTGCTTCCAGCGCGGCGACGAGGATGTCCGGGGCTGGCTTGCTTTCCTCGGCGTCGTTGGCGCTGGTGGCGCCATCGATGTACGCGTCCGCGTCCAGGATCGACTTCATGACCTGGAGGTCCTGGTTCCGCGCAGAGGATGCGAGCGCGACGGCGAGTCCGGCCGCATGGCATTGGGCCAGCAGTTCCCGGGCGCCGTCGAACCTGCGCAAAGCCGGCCAGTGGGAGGCGTAAAGTGCGGCATGGCTGGCCATGACCTCAGGGTCAAGGGACTTGTCCCGGTCATCCGGCAGGAGGTTGTCCACCAACCGGTCGCCGCCCATGCCCACAAAATGGTGGATCGACGCCATCGGGATGTCGTAGCCGTGCTGGCGAAAGGCACCCCACCAGGAAATGGTGTGGATGTAGGAGGAATCGATCAGCGTGCCGTCAACGTCAAAGAGAATCCCCCGGCGGCGTCCGCTGTCAGGGGATTCGGGTTCCAGCGCCACCATCAGCTGACCGCAGCCCGCTTGGCCCCCGCAGTTTTCCTGGCCCGGGCAGCCTCCTCCTTGGGGCTGGTCACCGGACGCACGCGCTCCCTGATGACCGTGCCGGCGCCGTCGTGGCTCTTGTCCCTGATCAGTCCCGTGCCGGCGATTTCACGCGCCATCGCCACCCCGGCAACCGCTGCCCGCTTGGTAGGAAAGGTGACCGAGATGGCCATCAGATTCCCGGTGCCATCCATCATCCGGACCCTATAGCCGCCGTCGGGCGCGTCCACGAGCTCAAAATACCCGGCCATTGCAATCACTCCTCCATCAGTCATGGTGCTGTGCTCTTTGGGAGCACTCCATGAAGTGTTAGTAAGTATACTTATCTAATTAGCGAAGGAGAAGCCGGACGTCCCGAACGCGCCGCCTCAGCGCGTTTCCGCCGTTTCCGGGGGTATGGGAGTGTCACTTCGCCGAACGGTATCCTGATGCAGCTCCAAAGCGCTAGTCACAAGCGCGAAGTGGCTGAACGCCTGTGGCGTATTCCCGAGCTGCCGGCCGAGCCTGACTCCCCATTCCTCGCTCAACAGCCCCACGTCGTTGCGCAATTCCAGCAGCCGTTCGAACAATTTCCGGGATTCCTCTTGGCGGCCCGCGCCCAACAGCGCTTCCACCAGCCAGAACGAACACGCCAGGAAGACGCCCTCATCGCCCGGCAGGCCGTCGTCGCTCTCGGCGGGCCGGTAACGCAGCACGAACCCGTCCTCGGTCAGTTCCCGCTGGATGGCCTCGATGGTTCCGATCACGCGCGGATCATCGGGCGGCAGGAAACCCACCCGGGGAATCAGGAGCAGGCTGGCGTCCAGTTCCGGCCGCCCGTAGGACTGCACAAAGGTGTTGCGTTTGGCGTCGAAGCCGTTGGCCATAATGTCCCGGCGGATGGTGTCCCGCAGTTTTTCCCAGCGTTCCACCGGCCCGGGAAGCCCTGAGTCGCGGACGCCCTTGACCATCCGGTCCGCCGCCACCCAGGCCATCACCTTGGAGTGCGTGAAGTGCCGGCGGGGGCCGCGCATTTCCCAGAGCCCGTTATCCGGCTGGTCCCAGATGGTCTCCAGGTGCTCCATCAGCGCTACCTGCACGTCCCAGGCCTCATCGGTATGGGTCAACAGCGAGTTGCGGGTGAGCGCCAGGCAGTCCAGCACTTCGCCCCACACGTCCAGCTGCAGCTGCTCGGCGGCGCCGTTGCCGATCCGGACCGGGGAGGAGTTTTCGTAACCCTTCAGCCAGGGCAGCTCCATCTCCGGCAGCCGGCGTTCCCCATGGATTCCGTACATGATCTGGAGATCCGACGGGTCGCCGGCGACGGCCCGGAGCAGCCAGTCCCGCCAGGCGGCCGCCTCGGCGGTATAGCCGGCTGCCAGCAGCGCCTGGAGCGTCATGGTGGCGTCGCGGAGCCAGCAGTAGCGGTAGTCCCAGTTGCGGGGGCCGCCGGGTTGTTCGGGCAGCGAGGTGGTCACCGCCGCCACGATCCCGCCGGTGGGAGCATAGGTCAGGGCCTTCAGCGTCACCAGCGAGCGGATCACGGCTTCCTTGTACTTGCCCTCCACCGTGCATTGGGAAGCCCAGCCCCGCCAGAAGGCGTAAGTGGTGCCCAGTACTTCTTCGGCATCCACAGTGTGCGGCCGCCCCACATGGCTAGGGGCCCAGGTGAGGACGAACGGAACCCGTTCGCCGGCATTGACCGTGAAGTCGCTGACGCTGTGCATGTTTTCCCCACGCAGCGGAGCAGGCGTTACAAAATAAACGGCGTCCGGCCCGGCAATGGCGTGCAGGCCATAGTCGTCCTTGCGCACCCAGGGGATGATGTGGCCGTAATCGAAGCGGAGGGTCAACTCCCCATGCATCTTCACGCTTCCGGTGACGCCTTCGACGATCCTGACGATGTCAGCCACCGAGTCACGCGGCGGCATAAAGTCGATGACCCGCACCGTCCCGTCAGCGGTGTCCCACTCTGTCTCCAGGATCAGGCTGCCGTCCCGGTAGCCGCGGCGCGTGCAGGGCCCGCCACTTTCCGGCGCCAAAAGCCACCGCCCCGCCTCGGGTGTGTCCAGCAGCGCGTTGAAGCAGGCAGGGGAATCGAACCGTGGAAGGCAGAGCCAGTCGATGGAGCCTTCAGTGTTCACCAGTGCCCCGGTATGGAGGTCACCGACAACCGCATAATCTTCAATTCGCGCCATGACCATACCCTGCCACAGCCAGCGCCGGAGTGGACCGTGTAGCCTCGAAAGACGGCAGCAGCGGTGACCGGAGGCAAACATGGCAATCCACATCGGAACCTCCGGATGGAGCTACGACCACTGGGAAAACGTCCTCTACCCGCCCAAGCTGCCCGCGAAGGACCGGTTGCAGCATTATGTGGCCCGGTTCCACACCGTTGAACTCAACGCCAGCTTCTACCGCTGGCCCCGCAACACCACCTTTGCCGGCTGGAACCAGCGGCTGCCCGCCGGGTTCAGCATGTCAGTCAAGGCGCCCCGTGGCCTGACCCACGCCAGGAAGCTGTACGAACCGGAGGTGTGGCTGGAGCGCATCACCCGGTGCTGGCACGAGTTGGGGGATAAACGCGCAGTCCTTCTGGTCCAGTTGCCGCCCGGCATGGAACGGGACGATGCACGGCTGGACTACTTCCTCGCCGCGGTGCCGGACTGGATCAGGGTCACCGTGGAGTTCCGGCACCCGAGCTGGGAATGCTCCGAGGTGTTCACCCTGCTGGAGCGGCACCAGGCCGCCTACTGCATCATGAGCGGTGCCAACCTTCCCTGCATCCTTCGGACTACTGCCCCTTTCGCCTACGTGCGGCTCCATGGCCCGGACCACCAGCACCTTTACGCAGGCTCCTACTCGGATACGGACCTGCAGTGGTGGGCGGACCGTATCCGGGAATGGGCAGGCAACGGCCTGGACGTCTACGCCTATTTCAACAACGACGGCGGCGGGAACGCCGTGCGGAACGCGGACACCCTGCGCGGGATCCTCGGGGAAGGGTAACGTCACGAAGCGTCAGCAGAGGCCTGGCTTCTCTGTGGCCCGCACCGCCCTGTGGCAGAGTGGAGCCATGGACTCGGCTCCGAAGAATTCTGCACACAGCACAACACCTGCCGCGGCTTTGGACGCGCTCTCCGGGAACCAGGTGTTCCGGCTGGCGCACCGGCTATCGGACGCCTTCAATGACGTCCGGATCCAGCTGGCCAAGCGCTGGAAGTTCGTTCCGCAGATCATCGCCTACCAGGGCTACGGCTCAACCACCCAAGTCAGGGTACTGGGGCGGGTGCTGATGACCCAGAAGCCGCTGCCTGGCAGCAAGGCCGAGCAGGAAGCCCAGAACGGCAACCAGAATGTGCGGGGGTGGCGCGCCTTCACCGGTGTACCGCTGCAGTTCACCGACGTCGAAATCACCATCGGCGACGTCGTCACCCATATCCGGGCGGACCGCGGCGGCCTGATCGACACGGAGGTGGACGTCCAGCTGTCTCCGGGCTGGCACACCGCTGTCCTGCGGGCGGAAGGAACGGACCCTGTTGAGGCAAAGGTCCGGGTAATCGCGCCCGACGTGAAATTCGGCATCGTCTCGGACATTGATGACACCGTGATGGTCACCGCCCTTCCCCGGCCGTTCCTGGCGTTATGGAACACCTTTGTGCTCAGCGAGCGCGCACGCATGGCCACGCCGGGCATGGCGGTGCTGCTGGACAGGCTCACCATCGAACACCCCGATGCCCCGGTCATCTACCTGTCCACGGGCCCCTGGAACGCCGCACCCACCCTGGCCCGGTTCCTGAACCGCAACATGTACCCGTCCGGAGCGCTGCTGCTGACGGACTGGGGCCTGACCCAGGACCGCTGGTTCCGCAGCGGCCAGGACCACAAGCACCGTAACCTGGAGCGGCTTAGCAAGGAGTTCCCGGACATGCAGTGGCTGCTGATCGGTGACAACGGCCAGCACGATGAAGCCATCTACTCCGGCTTCGCGGCGGAGAACCCGGACAAGGTTGCCGCTATCGCCATCCGCCAGCTGTCGGTGAGCGAGTCAGTCTTCGCAGGCGGCCACTCGGAAGACGGCGACCACACCACGTCCAAGGTGCCGTGGATCTACTCCCCTGACGGCGCCGGCATCGCCAAGCAGCTGGGCATGCTGGACGTCCTCTAGCCCGGTGCCCTAAGTGCCCTAAAGCCGCAGCCTGCACCCCGGCAGCGGCTACCCTGCACCCCGGCAGCGGCTGCCCCGCGCCCCGGCGGCCTAAGCGCTGGCACCCAACGGGGTCACGCCGTCGTCGGGCGATTCCGCATCCAGGACCTCCGCCTCCAACCCCTCGGGTGCCGCGGCCGCTGCGATGGCCATGTCCGCAGCAGCAGCCACGTCCCGCTCCTCAATGAGCTCCTGGTACCAGAAGTAGGAGGCCTTGGGCGTCCGCTCCAGGGTCTCGTAGTCCACATGGAGCAGCCCGAACGGCTGGTTGTAGCCGGCGGACCACTCGAAGTTGTCCAGCAGGGACCAGACGTAGTAGCCGCGCAGGTCGATGGACTCGGCCTCACCGCCGGGAGCCGTGGCCCGCAGCGCAGCCTCGAGGTGGTCCGAGAGGTACTTGAGGCGGCGCTCGTCGGGGATGAACCGGGTGTTGGTGGACTTGTCCCGGACGATGATGTCCTCGAAGCTGGCCCCGCCCTCGGTGAGGATGACCGGCGGCAGGTTGGGGTACCGGTCGGCCATCTCCTTCAGGGCAACCCGCATGTATTCCGGTTTAACCGGCCAGCCGTAGGACGTGATGTCCGCTTCCGGCCAGGTTTCCACGTGGAAGGGGGTGCCGCCGCTGCCCGTTGCGCTGAGGTCGCTGCCCATGGCCTCCGCCATGCTCGCCGGCACCGCCCCGCCCCCGGGTCCCACAGCCACCTTGGTGGGCATGTAGTAGTTGAGCCCGTAGAAATCCAGCGGCTGCGAGATGAGCTCCATGTCCTCCTCCGGATGCTCGAACGAGCTGAAGAACTTGGCGGCCCGGATAAGGTCGGGATACTTCCCCGTCAGTACTGGGTCAGCGTAGAGCCGGTTCTGCGCCAGGTCCATCAGGCCCGCGCTGACGTAGTCCAGCGGGTTGATCGAATTCGGGACCATGGGCGAGTAGACGTTGGTCATGCCGATTTCGCCCGGCACCTTCGCGGCGCGCAGGGCCTGCACGGCCAGGCCGTGCCCCAGCAACTGGTGGTGGACCGTGGGGAAGGCGCCCAGGAGGAGCTCCTTGCCCGGCGAATGGAGGCCAAGGGTGTAGCCGTTGGTGCTCACCGTGGCGGGTTCGTTGATGGTGACCCAGCGGGCCACCCGGTCACCGAAAGCCTCAGCCAGGATGCCGGCGTACTCCCCCAGCCGGTAGGCGGTGTCCCGGTTCATCCACCCGCCGTCCTCGTCCAGCGCCAGCGGTGTGTCCCAGTGGTAGATGGTGGCCATGGGCGAGATTCCGTTGGCCAGGAGTTCGTCCAGGAGCCGGTCGTAAAAGGCCAGGCCAGCCTTGTTCGCGGGTCCGCGGCCGGTGGGCTGGATGCGCGGCCACGCGAACGAGAACCTGTACGAGTCCACGCCCAGCTGCTTCATGAGCGCCACGTCCTGCGGCATGCGGTGGTAGTGGTCGCAGGCCACCTTCGGGCTGTGGTCCTCCACGATGGCGCCTGGCTTTGCCGCAAATACATCCCAGCCGGCGGGTCCGCGGCCATCCTCGTCCAGCGCACCTTCGATCTGGAAGGCTGCGGTGGCCACTCCAAGCGTGAACCCCGCGGGGATGAGTGCGGCGAGGTCCTTGGCGGATATGTGCATCGAATCAAACCCTTTACTACGGACAGGACGGTACCCGCGCCAATCGTTGGACCCGCGCGAGGTCAGGACCATATCCTCGCACGATTCCCGGGCTCCTGGTGGGCGTCCTGCTAGGGTCTGGGAATGGATGAAAAACTGGGGAAGTTCATCGACAATTTTGCGCTTCTGGTGCAGTTGGCCCAGGCAGGCAGCCACCGCCGCCAGCCCGGAACGCAGCTGCTGGAAGCCTTGACCGGGCACCTGGGCGTGGCGGCCGAAAACCTTGCCGTGGTGGAGGAAGAAATTCCGCCTCATCGGTTCGTTGATGCGGACATCGTGATGGCGGACCTCGCTGCCCTCGACCCGGGAAGCCGCCTGGTGGGGATCGGCGGGGGCGGTCAGCGGCACCACCAGTCGCTCAGCGACATGGTCCAGCAGTCGCAGGTGTTCCCGCAGTTTCCCCTCGCCCAGCCGGACTACGTGAATCTCGCGGTAGGCCCGGAGGCGCAGCGGCAGGCGGTGGGCTGCGGGCTGAGGCTGTTGACGTACGACGGCGGCCGGCTGGGTGTGCTGCAGCGTGCGGCGGATCCGCGCTCGGGACGGCAGTCGGCTTCGCTTGAGGTGGTGGCCGAAAACATTGGCACCGGGACGGCGTTCCTGGCCGAGTACCGGCGGCGGATGGACAGCCAGAGCGTGTTGAAGGGCCAGGTGGTTTCCCTGACCATGGGTGAGTTCGGGCCAAGCAGCGGCGGAGTGACCTTCCATTCCCGGCCACGGCTTGAGGGGCATGAGGTGATCCTCCCGCCGGGGTTGCTGCAGAAGGTGTCGGACCACGCTGTGGGCATTGCCGCCCACCGTGAGTCTCTGAAGCGCCATGGCCAGCATCTCAAGCGGGGTGTCCTGCTGTACGGGCCGCCGGGAACCGGCAAAACACACACCGTCCGCTATCTGCTGGGACAGAGCACGGACGCTACGGCCATTCTCCTGAGCGGGGGTTCGCTGGCCCGGATTTCGGAAGCGGCCCGGATGGCCAGGGCTTTGCAGCCCTCGATCGTGGTGTTGGAGGATTGCGACCTCATCGCCGAGGACCGGAGTTTCGGCCACGGGCCGCAGCCGCTGCTCTTTGAGGTCCTTGATGCCATGGACGGCCTGGACAACGACGCCGACGTCGCGTTTGTGCTCACCACCAACCGGCCGGACATGCTCGAGCGTGCGCTGGCACAGCGCCCCGGCCGGGTGGACCTGGCTGTGGAGATCCCGCTGCCCGCGCTTAATGAGCGGATTGCGCTCCTTCGGCTCTATGGCCGGCAGGCCAATTTCAGTGAGGAGGCGGTGGCAACCGCCGCCGCCCGTACTGCCGGAACTACCGCGTCCTTCGCCCGCGAACTGGTGCGCCGCGCCGTGGTGGCTGCAGCCCTGGAAGATGCACCGGTGTCGGATGTGCACCTGGCAGCGGCCGCGGAAGAACTGATGGACGACGCCGAGACCCTCACCCGGAGCCTGCTGGGCAGTGGTGCCCCGGGGAGCGCCTGACTACTGGTCTCCGAACAGGAAATCCTTCGCATGCGCCACAGCCTTGCGGAAGGCATCGTTACGGAGCGTCACGAGGTGCTCTGTTTCGCCGTCGGCCGGTTCAAGGTACCCCGTGTAGCCCGGCCGCAGGACCCAGATGTCCCCGGCCGGCGGCAGATAAAAGACGCCGAAGGAACGCTGCTGCTTTTCGTCGTTTGTCCAGACCGGCACCACGGCCAGGGCAGCGCCGGTTGCCGGGTTGATCCACTGTGCACGGGGCAAGGGCTCCTCATGTGCTTCGGGGTCCAGGAACGGGGCGGTGCCTTTGCCCCAGCGCTGTTCGAAGCGCTCGTGGAACGCCGGCATGAGGTGTGAGTCGTAACGGCGCCAATCGCTCATACAGTTTGCCTCCCTAACGTAGAGCCGCCCCGGTGGGTCCGTCGGCGGCTGAAGGTAGCCGATGCGCCGCGTGGTTTCTGCAGCTAGGCCCAGGGGCCGCTCTCCCAGCGCACCGGGCTGATCCTGATGGTGTTCCCCGAAGGGCGGCTCCGGGGCTGGACTTTGCGGACCGGAATCTCCCGCGCGGTTCCCGACGCCGGTGTTGCCCGGGCTGCAGGTGCCGCCTTCACCCCGCGGTCGTAGTCCGCCCGCCGGACCGGATCGCGCAGGACGGCGAAGGCCTGCATAATCCGCAGCAGTTCGCCCTCCGACTGCGGCGGAGCCGTCACCGGGACGTTCTGTTGGCTGCCCATGGTGGCCCTGCCCGCATCGAGGTCGGGATGGTGGCAGCGCATGAGGGCCCGGTAGGCGCGGGAAATCTGCTGCTGGGTGGCGTCACGCGGGACGCGCAGCGTTGCGTAGTAGTCCGGGATGTCGCTCATGTGGGTCTTCCGCTTCCAGATGCGTCCGGATACGGGGGCGGCGCAGGGCACCCGCCACGGCTGCCCTGCGCCACGGGTCCGTCCTAGCTTCCGATCTGGTGCATCTCGCCCTGCTGGGTCTGGATTTCGATCTTGCGGGGCTTGGCCTGTTCCGCCACGGGGATCCGCAGCGTCAGGACACCTTGGTCATAGCTGGCCTTGATGTTGTCCGTGTTCAAGGTGTCGCCCAGGATCAGCTGGCGGCTGAAAACACCGCGCGGACGCTCGGAAGCAACCAGCTCCACGTTGGGCTGGGTAGGATCCTTGCGTTCGGCGCGCACCGTGAGGACGTTGCGCTCAACGTTCAGGTCCAGCGAATCGAGCTTGACGCCCGGAAGATCAAAGGCCACAACAAACTCGCCATCCTCCTGCCAGGCATCCATGGGCATGGCAGCCGGGCGGGCGGCGGTTCCAAAGACCTGCTGCGTGAGCCGGTCCAGCTCACGGAACGGGTCCGTGCGCATCAACATCATTTCCCACTCCTTCAGCTTGTCAGATGTTGGTTCCTGCCATATCCACCGCTTCATGATCTATGGTGGTGGATATAGATTTTTTATAGCACCCGTGGGAAACTGAAGCAAGATCACCGCCAAAAATTCTGGAGAGGGCCGATGGCAGAGCAGGAATCAGGCCGGGCGGCCGCGCCCGCGAAGGGGCGCGCACTCTATGCCATTTCGGTGGCGGCGAAACTGGCGGGCACCGGCCAGCAGAACATCCGCCTCTACGAGACCCGGGGTTTGCTGACGCCGTCCCGCACCTCGGGCGGCACACGGCAGTACAGCGATGCGGACATAGCCGTGCTGCTTAGGATCGGCGAGCTCCTTGACCAGGGCCTGAACCTGGCCGGAGTCGCCAAGGTGCTGGAACTGGAGGAAGCCAACCTCAAGCTCCACCGTGCCTTAAAGCGTGCCCGGTCGCGGCCGCCGGCGTAACGGTTTAGTCCCGCTGGGTTTCAGCCTTGGACAGTTCGCCGGTGATCCGCTCGCCGGGAATCCTTGCCGTCCGCCAGGTATCCAGGGCGATGACTCCCCCGAGGATCAGCAGTGACAGCGAGACTGAGGCGAGTGCATCGCTGAGCCAGTGGTATCCCAGGTACAGCCGGCTGACCGAGGCCAGCACAATTCCGACTCCCGCTCCGATGAACCCCCAAACCGCGGCCTTCCTGTTCTTCCGCCGCGAATAGATCAAGAACGTGCCCACCAGCAGGAAGTCGCACGCCCCCAGGACGTGTCCGGAAGGAAACGAGAAAGTGTGGTCTATCCCAAAGAGCATCTGCTCCACCGGCGGACGCGACCGGCGCACAATCTGGAGGATGATCTGCGAAATGATGACCCCGCTGAGCATCGCGGATGCCAGCACCACGGGGCGCCAGGCGTGCTTCGCGGCGAAGCCCCACACGAGCACCACCACCAGCACGATGATGGGGAGGGCAATGGGACCGAAGATCACGGCGAGGACAATCATCACCACCGTCAGGGTCTGGGACCTCAGCCCCAGCAGCCAGTCCCGGACGGGCACGTCGGCTGCCGAAAGTCCATCTGCCTGGACAACGCTGACCAGGGTGGCAAGGAAAAGCGCCAGTCCCACCCCCGCCAGGATGACGGCTGCCCTGTACAGGTTGCGCCGGTCCACCGGGTCAACGTAGCGCTCCTCCACCACGAACTTGTCATGGAAGGCCCGCCACTTGCCGGTACTCTTCCGGGTGGTTCCTGAGCCTGCTGATTCCTGCTGTCCCACCGGCACGTCCGTCCCTCGGTAGTGAAGTTTGCCTAGGGTGAAGATTATCCCTGTTCCGGAGGGTTGGTGCGGCGGGAATCCGGCTGGCGTTCGGAGGGGCCCTCATTGTCCTAGCCCGGCGGTAGCCTGACTGCATGGGCGTGATGAACGAACTGATGGACCCGCCGGCCATAGCCACCCTCGTCGGCATCCTCAAGGAGACCTCGCCAGGAGTCCCATGGGAGCGGACCGCAGCCACCGGCGCGGAGCTGGGTGAGCTCAATTTACGTGCCCGCACCGACCTGGTGGCCCGGGCGCTGGTGGCCGACATCAGCGAGGCCAGCCGCGGTGACGGGTTTACGACGGCGGCCCGCAGCTTCCGCGCGGCGCTTCAGCTTCCCGAATTTACCGGCTGGGTCCTGTGGCCGGTGTCCGAAGCGGCAGCCAGCCTCGCCCTGGATTCAGGTGCGTTGGAGGACTTTGACGACTGCCTGGCGCTGCTGGCCGAACTCACGCCGCGCCTCACCGGTGAATTCGCCATCCGGCGGCTCCTTGCCCGGAACCCGGACCGCGCCCTGGCAGCAATCCAGGAGTGGACAGCAAACCCGGACGAGCATGTGCGCCGGCTGGCAAGCGAGGGCACCCGGCCCTACCTGCCCTGGGCGGTGCGCGTACCCGCACTCGTCCAGCGCCCGGAAGCCACCCTGCCCATCCTGGATGCCCTGTACCGGGACTCCTCTGAGTACGTGCGGCGCTCGGTGGCGAACCACCTCAACGACCTTGCCCGGCACGTGCCGGACGCTGTTGTTGCCACCGCCGGGCGCTGGCTCGGAGCGGCGGTCGGCAACACGGCGGACAGCAATACCGTGGACAAAAACACGGCGTGGGTGGTCCGCCATGGGCTCCGCACCCTGATCAAAAAAGGACATCCCGGCGCATTGGCGCTGCTGGGCTTCACCCCTGCGTCCGTGGCCGTGAACGGCCCGCGGCTGGACCAGGAAACCCTCACCGTACCGGGTGAGCTGACGTTCGCTTTTGAGATTTCCAACTCCGGCACCGAAGAGGTGAAGCTCGCCGTGGATTACTTGGTGCACTACCAAAAAGCCAATGGCAGCCAATCCGCCAAGGTTTTCAAGATCTCAACCCTGACCCTCGCACCGGGCGAGCGCCGGAGCCTGTCCAAGCGCCACGCCTTCCGGCAGATGACAACCAGGGTGCACCACCCCGGATTGCATGCGCTGGAGCTGCAGATCAACGGGGCCGTGCACGGCCGCGCGGAGTTCCTGCTGGAGACGGTCCGGGCCGAAACCTAGAAGGAACCGGTGGTGAACTGCCAGCTCCGGCCGCCGAAGGGGTTTCCGGCCAGGTCCCTCACCGCGGCGCTGCCGCCGGTCACCGTCACGGTGTATTTGGTCTTGGCGGCCAGCGGCTGCTGGGGGTCCAGGATCCACTGATTGGTGGTCCCGTTCCGGTACACGGACGCCGGCACCACGGCTCCGGTGGCGGCGTTCTTCACCGTGAAGGTGGTTCCGTTGACGGCCTGGACAGCCTCGTTAAAGGTGACGCTGATGTTGTTGGTCCGCCGCACCAGCAGTGCGTTGCTGCCGGGCGTGGTGCTGGTGACCACGGGCGCGGGTCCGGTCAGGAAGCTCCAGCCGGCGGAGGCCAGCGGGGTGCCTGTGGTGCCGCGGATGGCCGAGGTTCCGCCCACCAGTGTTGCGGTGTAGCGTGTGTCAGCAGCCAGGTTGGCAGCCGGGTCAAGGGTGGCTGTGCGCGTGGTGGCGTTGTAGGTGACGGTGGCGGGGATGGGGCTGCCTGCGGAGTTCTTGAGGACGAAAGTCCCGCTGGTGACGCCTTGGACCGCGGCACTGAAGGTGGCCGTGACGTTGGAACCGGCCGCTACTGCCGTGGCATCAACCCCGGGCGTCATCGCCGTGACGGTCGGAGCAGGAGCAGGGGCAGGGGCAGGCGCGGGAGCAGGGGCAGGAGCAGGAGCAGGAGCAGGTGCAGGTGCAGGTGCAGCAGCAACGGCACCGGCGAACAGCAGGCGGTTGGGCGTGCCGCTGGTGGTGCCGGTAACCACCCCGGCGGTGGCGTTGGTTGTGAGCGCAGCAGCCACCTGGGCCGGAGTGAGGGCCGGGTTCTGGGACAACAACAGTGCCGCCGCCCCAGCCACGTGTGGAGAGGCCATTGAGGTCCCGGACATGGACGCGGTGGCAGTGGCAGAGGTGTAGTAGGTGGAGGTGATGCCGACGCCCGGCGCGTAGAGGTCCACACATGGGCCGACGTTGGAGAAGGACGCCTGCCGGTCTGCAGAATCACTGGCCGCTACTGTGACGGCGGCCGGAACGCGGGCGGGGGAACTGTTGCAGGCGTCCACGGCAGAGTTGCCGGCGGCAACCACTGCAGTGACGCCGTCGTTGATCACTGCCTGGATGGCGGCGTCCACGGTGGTGCTCACGCCTCCGCCCAGGCTCAGGTTGACCACGGCCGGTGTTCCGGCGGCGTGGTTGGCGGCAACCCAGTCGAGCCCGGCCACCACGTCGGAGTTGTAGCCGGAACCGTTGCAGTCGAGCACGCGCACAGGCACCACGGTGGCGCTCTTTGCCACACCATAGGTGGAACCCGCTACCGAGCCGGCCACATGCGTGCCGTGGCCGTTGCAGTCACCCGAGCCCAGTGCGTCGGCGACCGCTGACCAGCCTGCGGCCACCCTGCCACCAAAATCGGCGTGCGAGGCCAGGACGCCCGTATCCACGACGTAGGCGCTCACCCCGGCGCCGGAGGAAGTCCAGGAGTAAGACCCGGACAGGGGCAAGGACTTCTGGTCGATGCGGTCCAGGCCCCACGGTGCCGGCTGCTCTGTGGCGGAGACGCTGACGCGGGCATCCGGCTCCACCGCAACAACGCGGCCCGAACGTGCCAGTGCGGCCGCCTGGGCAGGATTGGCGGTGACCACTGCAGCGCGGACCGCGTGTGAAAACGTACGGCCGACGGCGAGGCCCTGTCCCCGCAGTCCGGCCGCCTCTGCTGCCACGTCGGTGCTGGCTGCGTACTGGACGATGTAGCGGGCGGCACCGGTATCGGCAGGTGGAGCTGCCGAGGCAGGCACGGCAGTAGCAAGAAGTGGGGCGGCGAAAACCAACACTGCTGCGGCGGGCAGAACAAAGGCGGGAGTACGAATTTTGGGTCCTTGTTTTGGCGTTGCGGGCTGCGCGGGCAGACCATCCATCCGCCCTTACCAAAAGGTTAGGACCCAACAACGGCCAGGATCCGGGTCCTTGCGGGATCCTGTGCCAACACTTGGCGATTCCTGCGCCGGACCGCAATTCCCTAGTCTTGCGCGCCTCCTGCGATATCCGCCACGTGGTTCCGCCAGGAGTGTTCGGGCTCGAAGCCAAGCAGGCGCCGGGCCTTGTCGATGGACAGCAAGGTCTCGTGCTCGCCCAACTCCTTGGTGACTTTGACGGCGGGGAATACCTCGGCAGCGAGGCTGGCACTTGACCGGCTCATGACCGTATCCGCATTGGCAATGACGTAGGCCTCGAAGCCGGGCCGGCCGTTCTCCAGCGCGCGGACCACGGCCTGCGCCCCGTCACGGCCGTCGATGTAGCCCCAGAGATTCCACTTCCGCAGCGTTGCGTCGGCGTCGAAGCTTGGGAACTTTGCATAGTCGCCAGGGTCCATGACGTTGGAGAACCGCAGCCCGGAGATGCTCAGCTCCGGGTCCCAGCGGGTCAGCTCCACCGCCATCTGCTCCTCGAGGTGCTTCACCAGGGAGTAGGTGCTCTCCGGCCGCGCCGGGTACTCCTCGTCCACGGGGATGTAGGGCGGGTCGACGTCGAACGGCAGTCCCAGCACCGTCTCACTGGAGGCGTACACCACTTTTTTGATTCCGGCCCGCCGGGCTGCTTGGAACACGTTATAGGTGGAGAGCATGTTGTTCTCGAAGGTGGCCGCGTCAGGGATGATGCCCGGCGCCGGTATGGCTCCGAGGTGCACCACAGCATCAAACCCGTTATGCCGGTCATCCACGCCCAGCAGGACATCCAGGACCTGCCCGTAGTTGCGCAGGTCCACCACCACCAGCCCGGGGCTCCGCTCACCAGCCCGGTCCAGGTTCAGCACCTGGTGTCCGTCATCCACCAGCCGCCGCACCACGTGCCGTCCAAGCTTTCCGCTTCCCCCGGTTACTGCCACCCTCATGCGCGTTTTTCCTTTCCGTTGATGAAGCGTTCGACGGCGTCAATCGCCTGTGCAGTGATCTCGCCCGGGTCGCCGCTGCCGTTGACCGACACCAGGAGTCCCCGGCCCGCGTAGACGGACACCACTTCGTGGGTCTCCCGGTGATACAGATCAAGCCTGCGCCGGAACACGTCCACCGTATCGTCCCGGCGGCCTTCCTTCCGGGCACGCTCCAGCATCCGCTGTTCCAGTTCCGAGTCCGGGGCGCGGAGTTCGATGACGGCGTCGAGGAAGCCGCCCTGGGAGGCCAGGAAGTTGTCCAGCTCCACCACCTGGGGGGCGGTGCGCGGGTACCCGTCCAGCAGGAAGCCCGCCCGGACATCAGCGTCCCGGAGGCGGTCCTTGACCAGGGCGTTGGTCAGGTGGTCGGGCACAAAATCCCCGCCGTCGAGATACTTGGCGGCTTCGTTACCCAGTTCCGTTTGCCTGCTGACATTGCTGCGGAAGATTTCACCCGTGGAGACGGCGGGGATCCCGAAGTGGCGCGCCAGCTTTTCAGCCTGGGTTCCCTTGCCGGAGCCGGGCGGACCGATGATGAGCAGTCTGGTCATGTTCGTTGTCCCTCCGCGGCGCAGCTACCGCTGGTTTCCGGGTCCGCCGCCGGCAGCCCCGGCGCTGCCCTATTCTGCCCATAACGGGCAACACAATGCCAGCCTCCGGGAGGCGTTCCGGAGGCTGGCAGTGGGTTTCAGTTCTACCTAGAACCTCGAGTTGGTCCCCGGGACGGGTCCGCCGGGAAGGAGGTTTCCGGCGCCGTCAGTCAGCCCGGAAGCCGGAATGTAGGTTGGCAGCACGTTTCCTTGTTTTGTTGTCGGCGTGCCACTAGCCAGGTTCACGAGGTTGATGGTGAGTTGGAGCGTGCCGGGGTTCCATACCAGTGACGAACTGAAGCTAAGGTCGCCGCCCGCTGAGTAGTTCCCGTTGAGCGTCACCGTCCCGAACCTGATTGAAGGGCATCCTGGGTCGGTGCTGGTGAACTTCAAGGAGTTTCCGCCGGTGATGGTGAGGGTACCATTTGCGGATTTGATACCGGAAGGGTCCGTCCAGCCGCTGCAAATACTGGAAGGAAGCAGGGGCTCCGAGAACGTCACCACAACCTTGTCTCCAGCGTCAGCGATGAACTGGCTTCCCCCATTGCCAAGCGACACGGCCGAGACAGCCGGCGCCGTCGCATCCTTGGCTGAAGTGGCCGTCCCGGGAGCACTGGCATTTCCCGCGGCGTCAGTGGCCACCGCCGTGTAGGTGATGGTTCCGTCCCTGAGCGCCGAGAGGTTGAAGGTCACCGTCTCATTTGATCCAGTCACCGTCAGCACTTGGAAGACGCTCTGCGCGCTGCCGCCGGCCGGTGCGGTCTCGGTAGCGGTAATCCTCACGGATGAGCCTTGTTCAGCCGAAAGCGTTACAGGCACGCTGCCCACGTTGGCGCTGTTAGTTGCTGCAGGAGCGCTGCTGACCAGCGCCGGCGCCGTGATGGTTGGAGCAACGGGCGGCGTCGTGTCCGCGGCGGTCACTCCCACGCTTCGGACAGATTCAACGCCCACCCACGCGCCGAGTACCGGCGTGACGGTGTAGTACCAGGTGCCGGCCGGCAGTGAGGCTTCGCTGCACGTCAGGACGGTGACAGTTCCGGCGCAGCCGCCCGTGCCGGAAACCTTGATGCCGCCGCTGGCAGACGAGTACCGCGCAACGGTGTAGCCGCCAACCGGACGGCCTTCCGCCGTCGTGCCCTGCTTCCAGCTGATGGATGCAGCACCTCCGGACACCACTGCGGACGGAGCCGCCACCGCCGGGATGGCGTCGGCCCTGGCCGCTCCGGCGTTGCTGCCCAGGGTCTGCCAGAAAGCGTTGGCTGCCGGACCACCCCATGAAATGACGACGGCGGCGGCCAGCACCCCCGCGATGCGGGTGAGCTTGCGGCGGCGGGGCTGGTTGCGGTGCCCGAGCTCAATCGGCTGCGGGGCCTGGTTGGGGCGGATCATTTCCGGGCCTCCAAGGTGACGGGCAGGCTGAAGGTTGCTCCTTGGCAGCCCGACGATGATGCAAACGACATCGCGGCCGCGCCGGGCAGGGTAATGAGCACGGATGTGTTCGCGGGTATGGTGACCGCCAGCGGGTCGGCCGGGTCCATGAAGGTCACCCCGGTGGTGGTGCAGCCGGGGTGGTTGGCGTCTGCAGTCGCGGCCCCGTTGCCCCGGATGGCCTGCACCTTGACCGGGAAGCTGTTGGGGTTGAACGCCCGGACGGCAACATCGGCGGTGCTGCCCGGGACGAGACTGTTTTGCGTGCCGTCGCCGGCCACGAGGGCTTCGACGGCGACCAACCGCATGGTGCCGTTGACCGCGGCTCCTGAGCCCGCTCCCACGGCTGCCCAGTAGGCGTAGGCCGCGCCTGCTCCAGTCGCGAGGCAAAGAGCGACGGCTGCTGCCGCTGACTTGGCAGCCAGCCGCCGGGACGTTTTCTTCGATGTGGACGTCATGTCAGTTCCCCTCCCCTGTTCCGGAATAGGCGAGCTGGAGCGTGGCGCCCTTGCAGCCGTCCTGGTTCACATTGGTGTCCAGCATGCCGATCCTTGGCCATAGATCCGGCGACAGTTTGAGTGACTGAAGCGTTGAAGTCCCCACCGGAACGGTCAGCGGGTATTGGCCGCTGTAGTTGGTCACTGCATAGTCCGCAGGGGTGCAGGAAAGGCCCGCGGCGACCGCCGCCTGGGTCCTAGTCACAATTGCCACCGAGACGGACAGACTGGACAGTGCCAGGCTCTTGTTGTTGGGGTTCGTGATGGAAAGATTCAGCGGGACCGTGGCTCCGGGAGACAGCGGGGCGCCCAGGTTCCCTGAGATGGTGAACGTTTTTTTGGAGGCTTGGACAACCAATTGGACTACGACGCCGCTGGCCTGGCTGGTGCCGGCAGCGGTGGCGATCGTCAGGTCGGCCTTGCCCTCCGGGGTGGTTGCCTGCGTCACCACCGTCAGGGTGACGGTGGCGCCTTTCCCGGAGGTGAGGGTTACGGACGCCGGAGTGAAGGCCGCCGTCGTATTGGCTGGAAGGCCGGACACCGTGGGTGTGACGTTTCCGCTGAACCCGTTGGCGGACGTGAGCGAGGCGGCGTAGCTGGCGGTGCCGCCCTGGTCTACTGTCCTAGTGGCGGGATTCACCTGGATGGTGACGCCCGACTTGTTGCCCTGGTTCCCGCCCTGGCTGGCGGCGAAGATGGAGCCCGCCGAAACGAACATCACCAAAAGCCCCAGCAGCAGCATTCTCCCAGCTGTGCGGAAGTACCCGGATGTGTTCTGCACGAAAAACCCTTCTGGCCGGACTCGAGTGGGAGGACGTGGAATTCGCCGGCGGGGAGGTGCTGCCCCTCCCCGCCGGCGAAGCTCTTAGAGGCTGTTGACGTTGACAGTCACAGTTGCACCCTTGCAGGCGCTCTGATCGACTGTTGCGCTGTCATTGAACGTCAGGACTCCACTGCCCACCGACGTCCCTGTGGAGTTCTTCGGGACAGTGGTGTTGCTGGTGACGGCGGTGACGCTGAACCACTCGGGCAGGCAGCCGGGGATGTCTGTGGCCACGGTGGCGGTCAGCGCGCCCACCTTGGTGCTGGTGTTCACGTCTGAGTTGTCCGCCGTGTAGCCAACGCTGCGGCTGTCGCCGGGGGTGAGGCCCGCGTCGAAGTTCGCGTGTAGGGTGACGGTGCCGCCGCCTGTCGAGTTGGCGGCACCGCCGCTTCCCGAACCGGTGGTGGTCCAGTAGGCGTAGGCAGCTCCACCGCCGCCTGCCACCAGGGCCAGTGCTCCGGCTGCTGCCAGGACCTTGTTTTTCTTCGTCATTTTGCGCATGGTGGAGACTCCTTTGGCTGGGGGATAACGACTGTTTCTGAGACGCACAGCCATCGGGAACCACTACGGGAACTTGCTTCCGGCTGATCGATGACGCCCATATTTCCCGGCGCCGGGAGCGCAAACAACGCGTAGCTGTACTGGTCTTTTCACAGCATTGCCGGAACCGGCTTCTTGGTTTGGGGGCGGAGTACTCAGTTTTCGAAGCAGTGCGCAACGTGCCGCGCCAGCCCCAAAAGCGGCGTTGCCACAGGCCGGAGCTGTATATACTTCTGGATATCGGTTTAGCAGCAGGCCGTTGGAAAAGTTCGTCGAATCCAGCGACTTCAGCCGCCGGCCGCCCTTTGAGGTGGAAGGTGCATGTCGCCGGCTCGTTTTGACCTGAGCGAATGGCACCAAGAAACCGTGGCCAGCGAGTCAACTGCAAAAACCGATAACTCCATAACCGAGCACCTGCATGAACTCGTCCTCAACAGCTCTGACGTTGAGGACTTCCTTAACGAACTGGCGCAGGTGTCCGCCCGTAAACTCTCCGAGCCCGGCGACGAGATGCTGTGCGCCATCACCCTGCTGCGCGAACGGAAAGCTGCCACAGTAGCCAGCAGCAGTCCGGCCGCCGAGGCCGTCGCCAGGCTCGAGTACGAGTTCAACCAGACGCCCAGCATGGAAGCGTCCACCACCCAGGCAACCGTCTCGGTGCCGGACGTCCGGGAGGACGGCCGCTGGCCCGAGTACTCGGCAGCCCTGCTGGACCAGGGCGTCCGCTCCGTCCTTGCCGTGCCGTTCCAACTGGAGGGCGGGACGAAAGCGGCGCTGCTGCTGTATTCGAGCCGCCCCAACCGTTTCGAGGCCCAGGTTCTTGAGTTTGCCGAGGACTTCGTCAGCCAGACGTCCCTCGCGCTGCGGCTCGCGGTGCGCTTTGCGCACTACAGCGAGACCGCCGCCAACCTGCGGGCCACGCTGGAATCCCGGACCGTCATCGACATGGCAGTGGGCATCATCATGGCCCAGAACAGGTGCAGCCAGCACGACGCCTTCGAGATCCTGAAGACAGCCTCCAGCACCCGCAATTCCAAGCTGCATGATGTGGCTGCCTCAGTGGTCAACTCCCTTGGCCAGGGACCCGCCCGCACGCACTACGACGGATAGCAGCCGCATTCCCGCATTTGTTACCTGCCACCCACCTGCCTTACAGCAGGCCGCCGGCCTGCGGCGGTAGACTGATGCCAACTTTTGCCGGGGGGCTCCAATGGAAAATAAACGCGTCTGCCTGGTCGTTGAAGACAACGACGATATCCGCGGACTGATCACTGTCGTCCTGAGACGCGCCGGATTCGAGGTCAGGGCCGTGGCCACGGGCGCCGAAGGAATCGCCGCTGCAGCAGACCCCGCCGTCTCGCTGGTCACCCTGGACCTGGGCCTGCCGGACATGGACGGGCATGTGGTGGCCCGCGCCGTCCGCGCCTTGAGCAAGGCTCCCCTGCTATTCCTCACGGCCAGGTCTGAGAACGACGACGTCCTGGCCGGCATGGCATCAGGCGCCGCCGCGTACCTCACCAAGCCCTTCCACCCGAAAGAACTGAAGGACCTGGCCGTACAGCTTTGCCCTGCCCCTGTGCCGGCCGCTCCCGCTTCACAGGTTCCACACATACCGGGCAAATCCCTCTGCTAGTTTGCCTGCCTGGAAATGAGGCATGACTCCTCAGCAGAACAAACTCCGTAAAGGCCCTGATATTTGTGGTGGTGCACGGCCGCAGCCCCGCTACAGCGCCGGCGTCACTATGACCGGACCGCCGAAATCATGCAGGGCCTCGGTGCCGCCACTGCCTACAACATCGACGGCGGTGGCTCCGGCACCAGTGCAGGGCTCGGGGAAGGCTCAGTGGACCGCGCCGCCGAACAGAGCACTGTCACCGGCGGCGAGTACACCGCGGAATACACCGCGGTCAGGGCCTGGGCGGAAGCGGCGGCGGCCCGCGCTGGTAATCCCCAACGCTCGCTCACTTAACGTCGCCTTTCCCTCAACGCTTCATCACTTAACGTCGCCTTTCCCCCAACGCCAGCTCACTTAACGTCGCCTTTCCCCCAACGCCAGCTCACTTAACGTCGCCTTTCCCTCAACGCGCGCTCACTTCCGGCGACGGCGGCTCCCGCCGTCGCCGGAAGTTCCGGCGCTAAGCGGTGCTACTTGGCGAGGAAGCGCAGCAGCGCTTCGTTGACCTCCGCAGCATGGGTCAGGAGCAGCCCGTGCGGAGCGCCCTCGATCTCCACGTACTCGGCGCCCGGCAGGGCCTTGGCGAACAGCCGTCCGGTGGAATCGATGGGAAGGATGTTGTCCGCGGTGCCGTGGAGGATCAGTGCCGGGACGTCGATTTTCGGGATGTCCCCGCGGAAGTCCGTGATCCAGGTGGCCTGGGCTGCGACGGATGCAGTGGCCCCGGCATTGGAGGCGGTGTTCCAGCTGGCGTTGACGGCCTCCTGGCTGAGGCGGGGCGTACCAAGGAACGTGTCGCTGTTGTAGAAGTTCTTGAAGAACTCGGTGAAGAAGGCGTAGCGGTCTGCCGAGACAGCTTCCTTGAGTCCGTCAAAGACTTCCTGGGGAACACCGTCGGGGTTGTCATCGGTCTTCAGCAGGAATGGTTCCAGGGAACCCAGGAAGGCTGCCTTCGCTACCCGGGCAGATCCGTAATTGCCGATGTAGCGGGCCACTTCACCGGTGCCCATGGAGAAACCGACGAGCACTGCGTCGCTCAAATCCAAGGCGGTCAGCAGGGTGTTGAGGTCCGCGGCGAAGGAGTCGTAGTCGTATCCCTCGGTGGTCTTGCTTGACTTGCCGAAGCCCCGGCGGTCATAGGTGATCACGCGGTAGCCGGCCTCCAGCAGGGCGGTGGCCTGCTTCTCCCAGGAGGCGCCGTCAAGGGGGTAGCCGTGGATCAGCACAACGGGCTGGCCCGAGCCGTGGTCCTCGTAGTAAAGCTCGATGTCAGTGCTGTTTTCGGTTCCAACGGTGATGAAAGCCATCGCGGCGGTCCTTTCGAGACTGTGGGATCGGAGCGGGCGGCAAAGCTCGCTTGCCCCCGCAGTTCCCACTCTAGGGGCACAGCTCCTGCTCCAAGGTTGTCCGCCGTGAGCGCTACTTGGAAGGTTGCGGCAACTCACATGAAATTTGGGGGTTGGCACCCATGTAGTTCAGCGGGCCCGCCACAATAGTGATGGCAATGGTGCCGGCCTGGGCGCAGTTCCCCGGTGCTGCCCCGAAGTAGCCGCGCTGCCAGGCAGCAACGCCGCCGATGATCAGCCAGATGACGATGAGTGCTCCGAGAATCCGCATGATTCCTCCAAAGGCCGCGGCGGCTGGTGGGATCAATTATGCGCGGTGCACTGCGGAAAGTGAGAGAGCGTTCGTCGAAAAGGGGCGGTAAGTGAGAGAGCGTCTGATCCGGGACAGAAAAGACTGCACCTCCGGGCCCGGGGTGGTTACCGGGGCCGGAGGTGCAGTCAGTGCTTTACGTGAGGGCTAAGCCCGGGGCGATGGCGCCTAAGCCCGCGCAGCCTTGCCCGGGAGGGCCAGTTTGAAGATTTTGCCCCACGTGGACCCGACCTGCTTCAGCAGCGGCCCGGTGGTGTACTTCAAGCCGTAGCGCTGGCAGATTTCGCGGACCTTGGGCGCCACCTCTGCGTACCGGTTGGAGGGCAGGTCCGGGAACAAGTGGTGTTCGATCTGGTGCGACAGGTTGCCTGTCATGATGTGCATGAATTTCGACCCGGAGATGTTGGCGGAGCCAATCATCTGGCGGATGTACCAGTCGCCGCGGGTTTCGCCTTCCGCCATTTCCTCCGTGAAGGTGTCAGTGCCTTCGGGGAAGTGGCCGCAGAAGATGACAGCGTGGGCCCAGACGTTCCGCACAGCGTTGGCGGTCAAGGTTCCGTAGAGCGCCTGCTTACCGGAGCCTGTCAGCATGGCCACTGCCGGGGTTGCGGCGTAGTCCTTGGTGAACTGGGTGACAACCTTCTTGCCGAGGGCCTTGAGGTCCTTCAGCAACGCTTCCTTGGACTTAGTGCCTTCCTTGAACTCCGTGAGCTCGAGGTCATAGATGGCGATGCCCCACTCGAAGAGGGGCGCGAGAATGGCGTTGTACAGCGGGTTGCCGAGGTTCATCGGCTTCCACGGCTGGTTCTCGTCCATGCGCAGGAGGTTGTATCCGACGTCGTTGTCCTTGCCCACCACGTTGGTCCAGCGGTGGTGGAGGTCGTTGTGGGTGTGCTGCCAGGAGCGCGACGGGGTGACAAAGTCCCACTCCCAGGTGGTGGAGTGGATGTCCGGGTCCCGCATCCAGTCCCACTGGCCGTGCAGGACGTTGTGCCCGATCTCCATGTTTTCCAGGATCTTGGCCAGGCTCAGCAACGTGGTTCCGGTGACCCACGCGGCCTTGTTCTTGCTGACCAGCAGGGCGGCCCGGCCGGAAATTTCCAGGCCGCGCTGGATTTTGATCACGCGGCGGATGTAGGCGGCGTCTTCCGCGCCACGCTTGGCGAGGATTTCGTCACGGATCGCATCAAGTTCGCGCCCGAGTTCGGCCACCTGCTCGTCACTGAGGTGGGCAGCCGCGGGCGGGCGCACCGTGGGGCTGCCGGATTCGGCAAGCTTTCCCGGGCGCGTGCGTGAGTTCCCGGCGGAGCCGCCGGTGGATGTGGCCTTGCTGGGTGAAATTACAGACATACCGTGGTGCTCCTCAGATTTCGAGGTTGACGGGTCCGGCGGCTGCCGAGACACACGTTTGGATCAGTTGGCCGGGTTCGCCGTGGACTTCCCCGGTGCGGAGGTCGCGCACCTGCCCGGACAGGAGTGGGGTGAGGCAGCTGTGGCAGATACCCATGCGGCAGCCGCTGGGCATCAGCACTCCGGCGTCCTCGCCGATGTCCAGGATGGGGGTGTCGCCGTCGGCCTGCACTTCCCGGTCCGAGGCTTCAAAGGTGACCAGGCCGCCGTCGTACCCCACACCCCCGGCGAAGGTGGTGTTGAAGCGTTCGATCATCAGGTTGCCGGCGCTGCCGGCCACTGCCACGTCCGAGCCGGGCGCCGCCGTGGTCAGCGCGGCCCGCTTCCACAGGGCTTCGGCGTCGTCCAGGAAGCTGTCCGGGCCGCAGGCATACGCCGCCCGTTCCTTCCAGTCGGGGCAGATCTCGTCCAGCTGGTCCGTGTTGCTCAGGTCCATGCGGCCCTGTTCGCCGGTGTACCAGTGGGCCAGGCGGAAGTTGGGGAACTGGTCGGCGAGCTCGGCGAGTTCCTCGCGGAAGAGGCTGTCGCCGGGGGTGCGCGCCGAGTGGACCAGGACGACGTCGGCATCCGGACGCCGCGGAACGAGCGTGCGGATCATGGACATCACCGGGGTGATGCCGCTGCCGGCCGTGACCATCAGCAGGGGCCGGGGGTGCTCAGGGAGCACGAAGTCGCCCTGCGGCGGGGCCAGGAAGAGGACGTCTCCGGGCCGCGTGGTGCGGACCAGCGTGCCGGAGACAGCACCGACGTCGGTGACCGTGATGGCCGGGTCCTTGCCTGCGGGGGCGCTGAGCGAGTAGGACCGCCAGTGGCGGACGCCGTCGAGCTCGACGCCGATGCGCGCCCATTGGCCTGCAAGGTGCGAGTGCCAGCCGCGGCCGGGCCGGAAGAAGATAGTGGCTGACTGCGCGGTCTCCTGGACCACCCGGGTGACCACGCCGCGAAGCTGCCGCGCGGAGTAGACCGGGTTGAACAGCGCGAGGATGTCCTCCGGCGCCAAAGGGGTGGTAAGCACGGAGGCCGCCTGGGCCAGCTGACGTAGCCGGATCATGGGATAAAGCCTAAAACGGCGCGGGCCATATTTCTCTCTTTCCGTCATATGACCGTTCCGCAGTCACGCTGTAATGAGGGCGCTAAGCCCCCAAAGCCGCACTATAAGCGTAACGGCTGCGGTGTGCAGAAGGTTCCCCAACTTCAGTAAGCATGCTTAGCATACCCGGGATTCGGGTGCGCTGCCTGCTTTCTCAAGGGGTGGACGGCGGTGGCGCGGCCGGCGGCTAACGGATCAGGATCGGGCCGCTTTCCAGCCCAGGTTCTGATGGGGAGCATGGCCTTAATCGAGTACTCCTTACGCTGGCCGGTTCGTCCGTGGTGCTGCAGAATCGCAGGAACAAGCGGTCCCTTGGCGGCCGGCGGACTTTGGCAGACGGGCGGACCTGTGGACCATGCGGACTACTGCATTATTGGCGGCGGAATTGTGGGGCTGGCAACGGCCTACCAACTGCTGATCAAGGAGCCCGGAGCGTCGCTGATCCTGCTGGAGGCCGCGGACACGCTCGCCGCACACCAGACCGGCCATAACAGCGGTGTCATCCACTCCGGCATCTACTACGCCCCGGACAGCCTCAAAGCCCGCTTTAGCAAGGCCGGCGCGCAACAGACAAAGGAGTTCTGCCGGGAACACGGCATTCCCTTCCAGGAGCCGGGCAAGCTGCTCGTCGCCACCACTGCGCTGGAAGAGGCACGGCTGGGCCAGCTGGAAGAGCGGGCGGGCATCCACGGCCTGGACTGCGAGCGCGTGGGCCAGGCGGAGCTGCGCCGCAGGGAGCCGGATGTGTCCGGGCTCGCGGCATTGTTCATACCCAGCACAGGGATTGTTGACTACACAGAGGTGGCCCGGAAGCTGGCCGGACTCATCACCGCCGCAGGCGGGCAGGTCATCACCGGCGCCAGGGTCACCACCATCACCGAGCATGCGGACAAGGTTGAGGTGGCCACCCGGGCAAACCGCTACAGCTGCGGCAAGCTAGTGGTGTGCGCCGGGCTGCAGTCGGACCGGCTCGCGGAGCTGGCGGGCATGGACATCGACGTTCAGATCATCCCCTTCCGGGGCGAGTACTTTGAGCTTCCGGCAGATAAATCCAGCTACGTCCGGCACCTGATCTATCCGGTCCCGGATCCCGCCCTGCCCTTCCTCGGCGTGCACCTCACGCCCACAGTGGCCGGCACCATCACCGTGGGGCCCAACGCGGTGCTGGGTCTGTCGCGGGAGGGCTACCCCAAATTCTCGGTAGACCTCAAGGACGTGGGCCGGTACCTGAAGTTTCCCGGCCTCTGGCACGTGGCCCGCGCCCATGCCACTACAGCAGTCCGCGAGGTCCGGAACTCCTTGTTCAAGGGCAGCTACCTGCAGGAATGCCGGAAATATGCGCCCGGCCTCACCAAGGACGACCTGCTGCCGTACGAAGCAGGAATCCGGGCGCAGGCGGTCCGCCGCGACGGCACCCTCATCCACGACTTCCTCCTCGCCGAGACGGCCCGGATGATCCACGTCCTGAATGCACCCTCACCCGCGGCCACCGCGGCGCTGCCCATCGGCGAGCACCTGGCGTCGAAGGCGGTGCAGCTGCGCACCGCGTAGCCTGCAGGCCGGTGGCTAGACTGGCACCGTGACCAACAGCGACCAGCCCGCCAACGCCGGGACCCCGCCGTCGCGGGGGAAAATCGCTGAGCGGCTCCTGCCCGGCGGCGAGGAACCGGACCCGCGGTTCACCCTTGCCAACGAGCGGACGTTCCTGGCGTGGATCCGGACGTCATTGGCGCTGCTGGCCGGCGGCATCGCCATCGAGGCGTTCACGTCCGATCTTTTCCTGGAGCCCGTCCGGAAAGGGCTGGCGGTGGTGCTGCTCCTGCTGGGGATGCTGTTGAGCGCAGGCTCTGCGGTGCGGTGGGTGCGGGTGGAGCGCAGCATGCGCAACAAGGCCCCCCTGCCCTTGCCGCTCATTGTGCCGCTGCTGGCCGGGGCCGGGGCGGTGGCAGCCGCCGTCGTCCTCATCTTTATCCTCTGGCGCTGAAACTGTGGACTCGTCCCGCTCTGCCGGCAGCCACGGCGACCCCGGCCTGCAACCGGAGCGGACCACACTGGCGTGGGGCAGGACAGTACTGGCACTGGTGACGGTCAGCGCCATCTTCCTGCGCTGGCTCCCCCGGCACGGCCTGCCCATCCTCCTGCTGTTTGCCGTCTCGGCAGCCGCGGCGCTGGCCATCTACGCCACCCAGCGGCGTCGGTACACCGCCAGGTCCCGCGGCCTCTCGAAGGAAAGGCTCGACGCCGACATCACCGCAGTGCTGTGGACCGCTTTTGCCGGGGTTGCCCTGGGCGGCCTGGGCATCGCCGTAGTCCTCGCCGGATAGAGGCCCGGGACCCTAAAACATGGGCAGGACGAAACCTGCAAGCAGCGCCACGGCACCGATCGCGGTCAGGCAGCGGCCCAGCACTGAGGCTGTTTTGCCGGCCTCTTCCGGCTCGGTGGTCTGCCACTGGGTGGGCCGCTTGGGGTGGTAGTAGATGGGGAGCGTGTCCCCCACCGCCATGTCCCTGATGTCGTGCGGCGACATCGGCGCGTGGTGCACCTGGTATTTGCGGTCGAACCAGCGGAAGCCCACGCCGGTGTTGTCCGAATAGACCACGGCTTCGGCCACATCCCAGGGGTGCACGAAGCGCCGCAGGAAGCCGGTGTAGAAGAGAAGACCCAGCCCGGCGGGCAGGCACAACCAGGTGAGCATTTCCAGGATCGGACCTGCCATATCAAGCACGGTGGGCATGGATTCGATGGTACAGGCGTACGCTGGGGGAAACGTTCCTGCGGAAGGGGTAGACATGAACGACGAGGATCTTTTGGCCCGCATCCAGGCCCTGGTGGAGGAGGAACACACCCTCCGCGAGGGATCCGGCGACGGCCATGCACCGGACCAGGCGAGGCTTAGGCAGGTTGAGGAAAGGCTGGACCAGTGCTGGGATCTCCTCCGCCAGCGCCGGGCCAAGGCCGAGTCCGGGGAAAACCCCAACGATGCCGAAGCGCGGCCCGTCAGCGAAGTCGAGGGCTACAAGCAGTAAAGGCCGCATCTGTTCCACTGCACCTCTGGCGGTATCGTTGCGCCAGAGGTGCAGCCATGCCACCTCAAGAACGGAGCCATCCATGCGTCTAGCAGTCGCGCAGATCATCAGCAGTGCCGACCTTGAGGCCAACCTGGAGCTGATCCGCGAGAACGCCACGCAGGCCAAGGCCGCCGGCGCGGAGCTGGTGGTGTTCCCCGAGGCTGCCATGCGGGCATTTGGCCATTCCTTGCGGGACGTCGCGGAACCGCTTGATGGGGCCTGGGCCGAGAAGGTGCGGGCTCTGGCCAACGAACTGGGTATTGCCATTGTCGCGGGAATGTTCACTCCCGGTAAGGACGGCCGCGTCCGCAACACCCTGCTGGTCACCGGCCCCGGCCTGGACACCTCCTACGACAAAGTGCACCTCTTCGACGCGTTCGGCTTCACCGAGTCGAAGACCGTGGACGCGGGAACGGAGCCGGTGACTTTTGAAGTCGGCGGCACGGTGTTCGGCCTGGCCACCTGTTACGACGTCCGGTTCCCTGCCTTGTTCACGGCCAATGCCCGTGCGGGGGCACAGGTGAACATCGTCTGCGCCTCCTGGGGAGCGGGCGAAGGCAAGGCCGAGCAATGGGACCTCCTGGTGCGGGCACGCGCGCTGGACAGCACCACATTCGTGGTGGCCTGCGGCCAGGGTGACCCCGAAACCATTGGAGCCGGCCCGGCGGGCGCAGCTCCGACCGGCATTGGCCACAGTGCCGTCATCACTCCCCTGGGCTCGGCGGTGGTTGCGCTGGGCGGGAAGCCGGAGCTCGCCGTCGTCGACATCGACCCCTCGATTGTGGACGACGTCCGCACTAAACTTCCGGTGCTGGCCAACGCCCGCCAGTTCTGATCTTTTAGCCCACCTGTCCGGCTAAGCCTCCACGGCTGAGTCTGGATCACGACGGCGCGCCGCAGATCCCCCTGCGGCACGCCGTCGTCGTGCTTAAGGATGGGAATTGCCGCCTTTGAGCGGTGAAGTTCCGTTCATGGCCGCGTAATCTTGCTGAATTTTACGTACGACGGCGGGATCTCACCTTCCGCCCCCGGCCCACCATGGCCCGCATGGAGTTCCGGCCGGTAAGGTTCCACGGCACGGGTTGGCTGATGGACCCTGTTTACATTGCCGAAACATTCCCGACACGGGGAATTCACACCGGGGCCATTTCTGTAACGCGCGCGCAACTTTCAAGCGCATTTCCTGAAACACGAAACGCGAAAGATGGACTGCGGGGGAAACGCGAGGGCCTGCAAGAGCGCCCCGTTTCGAGGCGCTAACGCGAAGGGACCTTCAGGTGGAGATTTCTGCCCAACATGTCTGGCTGATGATTTCGGCCGCGATGGTACTGCTGATGACGCCCGGGCTTGGCCTCTTTTACGGTGGCATGACGCGGGCCAAGGCGGCCCTGAACATGATCATGATGAGCTTCATTTCAGCCGGGATCGTCGGCGTGATCTGGGTTCTGTGGGGCTACTCGATGACCACAGGCGACGGCGTGCTCGGCATCTTTGGCAATCCCTTCGCCAACTTCGGACTCCAGAACCTGATGGGCTCCCCGGACCTGATCAAGGCCGGCTACAGCGCCACCTTCGCGATCATCACCGTGGCTCTGATCAGCGGTGCCATTGCCGACCGCGCCAAGTTCGGCGCCTGGGCACTGTTTGTACCCATCTGGATCACGGTTGTGTACTGCCCCCTCGCCTATATGATCTGGGGCGGCGGCCTGATGAGCGCCGGCGGTGCCGTCACCGCTGTTTTTGGCCAGGTCATCGACTTTGCCGGCGGCGCAGTGGTGGAAATCAGCTCGGGCACGGCAGCCCTAGTCCTTGCAGTGATCGTTGGGCAGCGCCACGGCTTTGCGAAAGACCCCAACCACCGCCCGCACAACATCCCCTTCATCATGCTCGGAGCCGCCATCCTCTGGTTCGGCTGGTTCGGCTTCAACGGCGGCGCCGCAACTTCAGCGGAACAGGCCGGCCTGATCTGGATCAACACCCTGGTGACGCCCGCTGCGGCCATGCTCAGCTGGCTGGTGACCGAAAAGATCCGCCACGGGCACCCCACCTCGCTGGGTGCAGCGTCCGGTGTGGTGGCCGGCCTGGTTGCCATCACCCCTTCCTGCGCCAACATCAGCCCGGTGGCCGCTATCGGCCTGGGCCTGGTGGCCGGAGCCGCCTGCGCTGTCTTCGTGGACCTCAAGTACCGGTTTGGCCTGGATGATTCCCTCGACGTGGTGGGCGTCCACCTGGGCGCCGGCCTCATCGGCACCCTGGCACTTGGCTTCATCGCCCTCCCGGTGGACGGCCAGGGCGGCGGGCTCTTCTACGGCGGGGGCCTCCAGCAGCTCATTGCGCAGACCGTGGCCGTGGTGATCACGCTGCTGCTCTCAGGCATCGGCACCTTGGTGATTGGCCGTGCCATCAACAAGACCATCGGGTTCAGGGTCAGCCGCGAGGCAGAGACTGCAGGAGTGGACCTGGCCGAGCACGCTGAGAGCGCCTATGCCTTCGGGGAAATCGGCGGAGGCTTCCGTCCGCTGAACCACGGCCTTCCGCATGCCGCGGCCACAACGCACTCCCCGAATGAATCTTCTTCTGTAGCCGGCCAAAGCCTGCCACCGCGGCCGGCCAAAGAAGATTCCTTCGCCTGAGCCCTGCCCATCTCTTCGGCCTGCTAGTCAGCCAGGATCTTGTAGAGCGCGCGCCGGGTCTCGTCCAACTTCTCGATCGCAGCCGTCCGCTGTTCCTGGGTGACGCCGCTGCGGAACTGGTGGATAGCGGCCATCAGCTTTCCGATGCTCTGGTGGAAGTCCCGGTCGGGACTCTCAGGTCCGGCGTTCCACGCGTTCTCCAATTCCTCTGCATGCTCCTCCACCCAGGCCCTTCCGGCATCCGTGAGTGAGAACTCAGTCCCGCGGCCTTCACTGAGGGGCGTGATGAGCTCCTCATCCACCAGTTGCTGCAAAGTGGGGTAGATAGATCCGGGACTTGGCCGCCAGGCACCGTCCGTCTTTTCGGCAATGGCCTTGATCAGCCCGTAACCATTCGAGGGCGCTTCGGCCAGGAGCGAGAGGATGGCTGAGCGGACATCGCCCCTGCTTGCCCTGCGCGGGCCGCGGCCGAACCCAGGCCCGAACCCGGGGCCAAAACCTGGGCCGGGGCCACCGCCAAAGCCGGGGCCGAATCCCGGACCGAAGCCGGGGCCGAAACCTCCACCCCTGTGCCCGTGCGGTCCGCGCCTTCCACGCCCGCGTTCAAACCTGCCCCTGCCATGCTGCTGGCCGGGAAAATTCTCTTCTGAAGTGCCTTTCATGGTGGCATCTTCCTTTCATTCCACATTGTCTTCTTGGTTGTCGCCGATCCTTCGGCGATAGTTAACGATATGTCGTTAACTATCGCCGAGTCAATAGAAGAATTCACCAAATCATGACCTGGCATCCTCTGGATTGCCCGCTGGAGGCGACGTAGTCTTGTGGCACTCTTCAAGCTCGAGGGCTGGAAAATGGCGAAGAATAAGAAGCGCAGGCGTCGCAGCGGTTCTACCCTGGGAAGGATTCTGGGATTTTTCGCGGCGAGCATTATGTGCGGCGTGCTGGCGGCCAGCCTGGTGGTCCCCGCAGTGGCAGCGGCAGGCTTCGGAGTGAGCACCTCGATCGGGTTTTTCGACAGCCTGCCCGAGGAACTCACGGTCCAGCCGCCGTCGCAATCAACGAGGGTCCTCACGTCCGATGGCCAGCCGATTGCAACCTTTTATGCGGAGAACCGCGTCCGAATCCCGCTGGACCAGATGTCGCCCTACATCAAGAACGCCGTCATTGCCATCGAAGACAGCCGCTTCTACGACCACGCCGGCATTGACCCGCAAGGGGTCCTTCGTGCGGTGGTGGCCAATCTGACCAAGGGAGACCAACAGGGCGCGTCCACCATCACGCAGCAGTACGTCACGAACGTGGTCAATGAAGCGCGGCTGTCCCAGGACAGGCCCGACGAGGTGATCCTCAGCGGCCAGAAGGACATCGGCGACAAACTGCGGGAGATGAAACTGGCCATAGCGCTGGAGAAGAAGTACACCAAGGACCAGATCCTTGAGGGCTACCTGAACATCGTGTTTTTCAACAGTGACGCCTATGGCGTGGAAGCTGCGGCCCGGTACTTCTTCAGCACTACGGCAAAGGACCTGGACCTTCCACAGTCTGCGCTCCTGGCCGGGCTCGTGAACAGCCCCACGTTCTACAACCCAACCATCAACCCCGAGAACTCGTTGACCCGCCGCAACCAGGTGCTCGGGGAAATGCTCCGGCTGGGGAAAATCAATCAGCAAGAGCATGATGACGCTGTTGCCGCACCCATCGAGCTCAAGGTCAGCCCGCAACGGCAGGGTTGTGCCAATGCGTCCATGGCGCCGTATTTCTGCGATTACATCTCGCACCTGATCCTGAACAACCCGGCTTTCGGGCCCAACCAGACTGAGCGTGAGCGGAAGCTCTACCGGGGCGGCTTGACCATCACCACTACCCTTGACAGCAGGCTTCAGGCCGCCGCCCAGGCGCAGGTGGATGGAACAGCGGGACCCAACCCCGACCGCTGGGGAGCAGCTCTGGTAACCATCCAGCCAGGGACCGGCAAGATCCTGGCGATGGCACAAAACACGGTTTTCCTGCCCGAACCGGGCAAGTTCGACACGCAGTTGAATTTCAATGTGGACGCAAAGGACCCCCAAGGCAACGACTTGAACGGTGCCGGAGGGTTCCAGACCGGGTCCACCATGAAGCCGTTCACGTTCGCTGAATGGTTGAACGAGGGCAAGACCATCACGGCCGAGGTGGACGCCTCCCGCCGGGTCTATCCCCTGGGATTCCCGTGGCGGTCCTCCTGCGGAAAGGTGCTCGGTGCCTACAGTACTGCGCAGAACAATCCTGAACTCGGCGCCGCCGATGACCTGCAAAATGCGGAAGAAGGCTTCTACCGGAAGATGCCCGTGAACTACGGCCTGTACAACTCCATCAACACCGCTACTTTTGCCTCGGCCACGCAGCTGGACTTCTGCGGGATCCAGAAGATGGTGGACGCAGTGGGACTCCACAGCGGCCTGGACGGCTCGCCCATCAACATGCATCAACTTGGCAACCTGCTGGGCGCCACCGGAGTTGCTCCCCTGCATATGGCTAATGCCTTTGCCACCTTTGCCAACGACGGCCGCTACTGCAACCCCATCGCCCTGCTGGAAATTACCGACGCCAACGGCGGCAAGTTGCCGGCCCAGTCCACGGAGTGCCGGAACGCGGTAAAGCCGGAGGTGGCACGCGGCGTCAACAACGTCCTGCAGGACGTGCTGAAGAAGGGTTCGGGCGTCTGGATCAACCCCAAGGTGCACGACAAGGTTCCTACGGCTGCCAAGACGGGAACGTCGAACAACAACGGGTCCACCTGGGTGGTTGGGTACACATCGGGGCTCGCCACCGCTTCCTTCTTCGGGGACGCACTGGAAGGACAGAAACGGTCCGGCCAGAACGTCACCATCAACGGGACCTTCTACCCCCGGCTTGACGGTTTCATGATCGCCGGGCCGCAGTGGGCAAACTACATGGTGAACGTGGCTCCGCTTTACCCGGCCGCACCGTTCCCGCCGCCTCCTCCGGCCATGATGGGATCAAATCCTCCGCCGCCCACGCCGGGCCGGTGACGACCGCCCGCAGGCAAGGGAATCCGGCAAAGAACAGGCAAGGCGAAGCCCGTCGATCAGGGGCTGTGGGCTGCGACCCGCTTTTGAGGAGTGGGGCGCCTGCTCATGCCTCGTTCAAGCACTTGGGCAGAGGGCTTGGCCAACCCGGGGGGTTTCACCGACGGGAGGGGCTCCTCCCGAACAATGGGCTTCACTGGAACGGAAGGCTTCGCTGCCATCGCCAAGGCGCTACCGGGGAGCAGCGGCGCGGTCGACCTGTAGGTGTGGCCGGTGGGAGTCCGGGTTTCCACTGTCTGCCGCTGCCCTGGTCGGGTGACGGTCTTTGAGTCCCAGCCTGGTGTTTCTTTGGTGTGGTTGCAGGCTTCGCAGAGGCCTTGGCCGTTGGTGCTGGTGGTTGGCCCGTCGTTGTGCCAGGGGATGATGTGGTCGTGGTGGCGGATGGGCGCGTCGCAGTAGGGGGTGCGGCAGGTGTCGTCCCTGACCTGGATGAACCGGCGGAGTCCTGCCGGGAAGAGCCGGGATTTTGGAGTCCATCGCGACCAGCTCACCGCTGGTGGGCGTGGTGTAGAGCCGGCGAAGCCACACCTTGAGTGCGGAGCTTTCCGGTTCCGCGTTTAGAGAACCATCTGGTCCCAGGCCCGCTGCTGGCCAGTCGCTTCACTGCCGGTGGGCTCCGCGTCTGCCAGCAGCTCGCCACAGATGGTTTTTCGGGCCCATTCGCCGGGAATGATGCCGTAGCCGGCCAGGCGGGCAGGTTCGCTGTCGCCTTGGAAGAGGGTGCGGTCGGTCATGACGAGCTGGATCTCGACACCGCTGATCCCGCCGGGGGTGCCGGTCACGGATTCCACGAGTTGGTCAGCCATGATGTTGCCCTTTGAACGCTCATCACCGGAAGATTTCAGGGTGTCAGCATGGCGGGCCAGTGCCGCGTACGCGGCCACGCCTTGGGCGACCGGGAGAAGGGCGGTCAGGCGGGTCATCGTGTCCGGCGCCGGACGCAGAGTCACGGTCCGCTCATTCACAGCGTGGCTCGCGCGCCTGGCGACCGATTGCGGGTCCCGCCGGTACGCCGCAGCCCGGACTGCGGCGATGACGGCCCGGTCCCCGGCGCCGGCCAAGGTCCCGGTGTGGGCGGCGATCTCCTCATCCACGGCGGTCCGGTCCTCGACCGCGAGGCAGGCTGTTTCCTTCACCACCAGGGTGGCCCGCCACTCGTTCAACTGCCCGGACTCCAGCGCCGCGAACGTGTGGGGCATCTCAACCAGGGCTTTCCCCAAACCCAGCAACCGGGCGCCACGGGACGGCGACTCGCGCCGGGCCAGGGCAATTTCGGCTCCGACCCCCGCGCCCAGTTCATCCGCGGGCACACCGGCTGCGGCCTGTTCCTGCCGGGTTGCGAGGTGGTAGGCCACCGCGATCCTCGCCTGCTTGGCCGCAGCCGCGGACTTCACATCCTCCAGCTCCCGCATCTGGTCGATCATTCTTTGCCTGTCAGCAGCGGGACGGACCAAAGACAAGGTGCGCAGGACATCCGCAACAGCAGGCCCAGGGCGGCTTGCCGCGTCCTGCTGCCCCGCCGTCGTGATCAGGTCCATAAACAAAGTCTTCCAGCAGCCCCAGCCAACGGCACGGAACCGCCGGCCCTATGTGGATAACCCAACCCCTCCGCAAGAGCCCGGCAAAGTGGCAGGATGGGCGGGGTGAAAAGCCTGGAAACCAAGCGGCTGATCCTGCGCCCGTGGGAGCCCGAGGATGCCGGGTTCGTGCTGGACCTCTACTCCCGCTGGGAGGTGCAGCGCTTCATCGGCAACCATCCACAGGTGATGCGGGAATTCGCCGAGGCCGAGGAGCGGATCCGCGTGTGGCGGACCATGGACCATCCGCTCCACGGCGCCTGGGCAGTTCAGTTGAAAGAGGCAGTCCAGCTAAAAAAGGCGGCCCAGCTGAAAGAGCCACTCCAATCCAAAAGCACCCCACCCCTGGCCGGAACCCTGCTGCTCAAGTCCATCCCGGCGTCGGGCGAAACACCGCCGCTTCAGCCCTCCGGCGATACGGAGATCGGCTGGCACTTCCACCCCGACTGCTGGGCTCACGGTTACGCGACGGAAGCTGCTGCCGCAGTCCTCGCCTACGCCCTGGAAGGGGGACTGGACAGGGTGGTGGCAGTGACGGCCCCCGCCAACACGGCATCACAGAGAGTCTGCCAGCGTATCGGGATGACCCACCTGGGCCAGACCAACAGGTACTACAACGCACTCTGCGAGCTTTTCGAAGCCAGGACGCCCCAGCCCACACTGCCCTAGCCGACCGCGCCCTTCCAGAGCCGCTGCCACCACGAACGCGCAGCTTCCGGTTCCGGCGGTGGGGCATCAGCAATCCGGGCGGCACGGCGCTCGCGCCACCGGGAAACCTCCTCCTCCACATCCCGGGTCCTGGTGACCACCGGCGGGCCGCCCTGTAGCTGGCGCCGGGCGTCAATGACGCGGCGGTTGAAGTCGGCCAGGATATCCCGCACCTGCTGCTCGGTGTACTGCGCGTCGAGCTTGGCGTCCAGCTCCGCATCCTCGGTGCGGAGCAGGATGGCAGCGGGGCCGAGGCCACTGATGTTTTCCCGCTGGATAAGGCCCTTGACCCACCAGTCGGGGTCGTACCGCTCCCCCAGCCCCGGAATCGGCTTGCCCGCATACTTGAGGTTGTCGAACTTGCCCTGCGCCATCGCGTCCCGCACCAGATACTCAGCCCGGGCGGCGTCGCTGACCTTCTTGCGCTTCTCCCGCTCCTGCGCATCAAGGGCGTCAAGCGCGGCTTCCTCCTCGGCGCTGATGCCGGCTCCACGGTAGGACCGGACTTCAGCGGCGCGCTCCAGGCGCTTCCGGAAATCCCCCGCACCGCCGCCCATTGCTGCCACCGCCTCACGTCGAAATGATGCTTCCTTCCAGTATTCAGAAGGTTTCCGCCCGCTTCAATGCAAGGCGCCGCAATTGAAAGCAAGGGGAGCTTAAGCTGTTCAGGCGTGGCCAGTCGAGGAGGAGTTGCCCATGGATGCCAGGGAATCCGCGGAGCGGACGGAAACGTTCAGTTGGGTGGATCCCCGCGTGGGGCTTGAACATCTGCCCCGCCTTTCCGGGTTCGACTACCTCTGCGGAATGCGGGACGGGAGCATCCCCCGGCCGCCCATGGCATCGCTGATGAACCTGGCCCTTATCAGGGTGGAACCGGGCCGGGTGGAGTTTGAGTGCCGGCCGGGCGAGGCTCACTACAACCCACTCGGGGTGGTGCATGGCGGCCTGGCGTGCACGCTCCTCGATACTGTGGTGGGGTGCGCCGCGCACAGCACCTTGCCCCTGGGTCTCGGCTATACCTCCATTGATCTCTCGGTCAGCTATCTCCGCCCCATCACGCTCAGGCACAGAGTCCTGAGGGCCGAGGGCACCGTGGTGAAGCAGGGGCAGCGCGTCATCTTTGCGGAGGGCCGGATTGCCGGGCCTGACGGAGAGCTTCTGGCCACGGCCACCAGTTCGCTGCTGGTTTTTGCCGCCGGCCACGAGATTAAGTAAGCGTACGACGGCGGGAGGTCCCGCCGTCGTACGCTCTCCCTGGGTGCCGGGAGGCTCAGCCGGTCACGCGTTCGCGTGTTCGGCGAGGATGGCGTCGATCTGGCCGACGGCCTCCCGCATGCCTTCCTCCATGCCCATCTGGACCATCTGTTCCATCTGCTCCTCCGACTCGAAGGTGGAAACGATGGTCATCCTGGTCCGTCCGCTCGCATCCTCGAGCGTGACCGTGGCGTGCGTGGTGCCCATGGACTCCACCGGAGCCCCGTTTTCGTCCGCGAAACCGTCGTCAAACTCCAGCTTGCGGGGAGCCTCGATGGCTGTGAACCGCCACCAGCCACCGGCCTTTTCACCTTCCGGCCCGGTCATGTAGTAGCCGGCTCTGCCGCCGGATTCGAAATCGAACTGCTCAAAGGTGGCCGGCCAAGTGGGCGGGCCCCACCAGCGCTCCAGCTGGCGCGGGTCTTCCCAGAGCTGCCAGACGCGTTCGACTCCGGCGTCGAACTCGGCGACCAGAATGAAGCTGAGCGCCTCAAGATTCTTGGTGGAACTGATAACCGACATTGCAGAACCCTTTCCCTATCCTTCAGCCAGAATGTCAGCGATCCGGCTTACGCGCTGCCGCCAGATCGCCTCATAGTCATCGAGCAGCCGGCGGGCCTTCTGCAGCCCTTCGTGGTTTCCCCGCACGATCTGCTCCCTTCCGCGCTTCTCCTTGGTGACCAGGGAGGCGCGCTCCAACACCGCCACGTGCTTCTGGACGGCAGCGAAGCTCATGGCGTAAAGGCCTGCGAGGCCGGAGACCGAGTATTCGCCGGCAGTCACCCGGCGAACAATGTCGCGGCGGGTGGAGTCGGCGAACGCCTGGAAGAGGCGGTCAAGTTCGGTTTCGCGGAGCTGATCTACAACCATTTGGTTGTACGATAAGTCGCGGACACAGCACCTGTCAACGATTTTTGTTTCGCGCCTGCTCGGACGCCATCGCCGGGAGGGCGGCCGACGGCGTGCCGCGCCTTGGTTTCTCCGCCGGCGCCTGAGAGGGAGCTAAGCGTCGAAGTGAGTCTGGACGCTGGTGCCCTGCAGCTGCTCAACCAGTTCTGTAGCCACGTCCCGCAACTTGCGGTTGCGGTTGCTGGAGACCTTGGTCAGGATTTCCATTGCTTCTGATTGTGAACACCTGTTCTGGGCCATGATGACCCCGCAGGCCAAGTTGATGGCCGTCCTGTGTTCCATGGCCGCCTCAAGATCTTCCGCCCGGTTTTCGGCAGTTTTGATGCGGACGGACAAATGCAGGGTGCTGTGCGCAGCGGCGCCAAAGCCCACGGCCTTGTCGTAAACATTCGGAGTGAAGACGCCCGGCCTGGTTGCGAAAAAGTTCAGTGCAGCGCTGGCTTCGCTGCTGATTTCCAAAGGCACGCCCAGTGAACTGTAGATGCCCGCCTCCGCAAACCTTCTGGTGAGCTCGGGCCAGCGGGAGTCCGAGGCGACGTCGTCGATAATCACCGGTGACATTTCCCTCAGGGCCCTCATGCAGGGGCCATCGCCGACGGCCTGCTCAATGTGGTCGAGCCCAACGGCACGGTCACTGCTGCCTGCAACGGTAGTGGGCCTGCGCCTCAGCTTGACGGTGACTGCACATTCGATGGCATCGCCTGCTGCTTCGGAAACCGCCGCTGCCGCCAGCCCTGAAAGCCCCGACAGGAACTCCACCCCGTCTTCGGCTCCCACCAGGATGCCTTGCAGCTGTGCGATCGATTCGTTGTCCGGTGAATTCGACATGCGCCTATCCTATGTCCCGCCCCTAAAACATGGGCGGTGTTGCTGTGTATGAACCAGGCGGAACGGCTGCCACCCCGCACTGCAGCCGTTCCGCCTCCTGCAGGACGCCTATTCGGGCACCTCCATCTGGAAACCGCACTGGCAGTGCAGTACCTGCGTTGTCAGGTAGACGTCCAAGGCGTCCTCGAATGGCTTGTCTGTGAAGGCCGGCGCAATGAGCCTGCGCAACTCGGAGCCCGTCTTCTGCATGGGCTGGCCACAGTGGACAAACTGCCCGCCAAAGGCCAGGACGCCGTCAATGCGGTTCTTGGGACCCTCCGGATTGATGGACATCGTCAGGCGGCGGCAGGGTAGCTGGACAGGATGTAATCGGCCGCTGCCGGCCCCACCATCCGGAGCCTGGTGTCGTGGAGGTCGATGCCTTCCCGGTGCATGGCTGCCCGGAAGGTGACGTCCGGCTTGGCTTCCAAACCCTTGAGCAGGCACCAACTGACGTAGAGCCCATAGAGGCAATCGGCAGACATGGGGCAGTCAGTATCGAATTCCGGAACGGTGGCTTCAGCAAGGAACTGTGAGAAATGCGAGGCAGCCATGATGGCTCTCTTTCGCTGGTGTGCGTCAATCCGCCGTCATGCTACAGCGGTCACTCCCGGAGGCCCAGCACTAGGCCCGGAGGGGCAGGTCGCCAAATGTGACGCCTACCACTCAAAAATTTACGCACTCTCCGCGCTTCTGTCCAATGGGACTTTTCTCTTGCCGACAGCCGAGTCCTTTCCCAACAAAGACCGGATCCAGAAAAGTTCAACGGCGGCATCAAGCAGGTAGGCCCTGCTGATGCGCCCACTCAAGGAGTAATACAAGTCAATTGCAGCAAGCGTTAAGGCAGCACCGATGCCGAGTCGCCTTGCAACGGCGGCGCTTTCCCTGCCGGGGGTAGCACGCACTTGCTCCAGGCCGATGGCGATAAGGAGGCCCGATACCGTGCGCACCAGCCATTTGTCTGCCTTTGGTCCGCTCACGGCCTCGAAGCTGCGCATATGGACGAGCGGCCACAAGCCGTTGATGATGTAGAAGGCTCCTTGCAGTTTTGCTGTTTTGGAAGACTGCATCCTCCTCGCTCCCTCAGTAAGGTCCTGTCATGATCCCCTGCCACCGGTTAACGCCAGGGCTCGTTCGTCGACAGCCGCGCAGCTCACTCGTCGAAATGCGTACGCAGGGCGGAATCGGGCGAAACTGATTCGATGATGCCTGCTGCCACGTCCCGCAGCTTGACGTTGCGGCTGTTGGACGCCTTCCGCAGGATGGCCATCGCTGATTCCTGGCTGCAGCGGCTTTGTGCCATTATCACGCCGACAGCAATATCGATGGCGGTCCGCGATTTCATCGCGGCCTCCAGATCCTCCTTGGCATCCCGCAACTGGGCGAGGCGCAGTTCGAGCCGCAGAGTCTTGGCGGACTGCTCGCCGAACAGCTCCGCACGTGCAATGTCCTCCGGGGAGAATCCATGCACTGCCGAGGAGTAGATGTTCAAAGCGGCTGAGGAATCGCCCTCAAGCTGCAGGGGCACGCCCAGTATTGAACCGATGCCGTGGGCTGCGACTGCCTGCGCATACTGCGGCCAGCGCTGCTCCATTGAAACATCGGCAACGTACACGGTCTTGCCTGTACGCATGGCCGTAAGGCAGGAGCCGTCGCCGTAGGCGTACTGGAGGTCGTCCATCACGCGTGCTGTGGGCGTACTGGAGGCGACAGAGACGGGCCGCTTCCGGCGCACCACCGTCACGTTGCAATGTACCTCTCCTCCTGGCGGGGCGAGGAGAGAAGCCGAGAAAACGGCGAGTTCCTTGAAAAAGTCCTGGGCGTCGCCCGCCTGCAGGACGAGGTCCTGGAGGCGGGAAACGATGCCGTCCTGAATTGCGGTGGCCGGCAGAGAGGCTGTATCGGGCAGGGCGTCCATTCCAGATCCATGAAGTCGGGATTCAACCGCGCCAGTTTCCAACGCGGCCTTTAGACGCCCACTTCCAAACGCTGCCACCAGCCTACATCGATTTGACGGGCTTCCGGAAAGCCGTAGCGCCGGAACCCCGCGCGACTGCGTCGTCAGGGTCTATTCTTGTCTTGGAGGGAAAATTACTTTCCGCTCCCGGCCCAGCAGGGGGCACCCCACGAAGACAGCAATGTCCTTCGCAGAAGGTCCGCTCCCATGCCACAACAACTCCCCTTGGATGAACTCACCCTCGCGCTTGCGCGCATCAGGGGCCTCCTCCTGACCGAGGAGAAAGTAGACCGGGCCGCCCAACGGCTTGCCGAGGGCATCCGCGACGCTTTCCCGGCAAGCTCGGGGGCGGGCGCATCACTCATGGACGAACACGGCAAGCGGACCAGCACGGGAGCCACTGACCCGGTAGTCCTTGAAGCGGACGCCGCACAGTATGAGCTCGGCGAGGGTCCGTGCATTACGGCGTGGGCCACCGAACGCAGTGTGGTGATTCACGACGTCGCTACTGACGACCGCTGGCCCTTGTGGTCGCAGGCGGTCCGGGAACTCTCCATCCGCTCCGTCATCAGCTCGCCGTTGATGGCAGGCACACGATGCCTGGGGGCTCTGAAAATCTATTCAACCCAGCCGGGCGTCTATGACGCCGCCAGCGCGAGGCCCCTGGAAAAGCTTGCCGTGCCTGCAGCCACTCTCCTGGACAATATCCAGAGCTCCGAGGCTCCGCAGCGATTCACCGAAGTCCTCGCTTCTGCCCTGGACAGCCGGGACACAATCAACCGCGCCCAGGGCTTCCTGATGCACCTGCACGGCCTTGACCAGGCCACAGCCCTTCAGCAACTCGTGGAGCTCTCCAAGTCCAGCAGGCAGTCACTCTTTAGCATCAGCACCGGGATCCTCGCCGGAACCAAGAGAACCTCTGATGACGGACCATGAATTAAGCCGCCCCGACTCCTCGATGGGCCTTGAACAGGAGCAGAGCCGGCTCCTGCGCAAAGCCCTGCAGCGCTCCGGCGTCAGGCATGGAGATCTGTGGCTCCGCTACTTCAGCATCGGAGGGACCGTGGGTGAATACGAAGTTGACGCCTACATCCAGTCGCTGTTCTCCCTGCCGGCGGGCCAGCGCGACCTGCTGGCGCACGCAGCAAATGAACTCATCGACGAGCTGCCGCCGCTGCCCCGGGCGCCGTACCTGCAGGACCTCGCCTGAACGGGCGCACCCCGGGTGCCCTCCCGCCGTCGTAATGCACATACCCGCAGGCGAGCCCAAGGGACGGCGGGAAGGCCTTGGCCCTATGCTGGAATTATGGCGCAGCAACTTCCCCTCGACGAGCTCAGCACTGTGATCGCTCGCATCCAGGGGCTGCTGCTCACTGAGGAGAAGGTGAATTCGGCTGTCCGGCTATTGGCCCAGGCGGCCAAGGAATCGGTACCGGGCACCATTGGAGCGGGGGTGTCCCTCATGGATGCCCGCGGACGCCGGACCAGCAGCGGTTACACCGACAGGATTGTGGCCGAGGCCGACGCCACGCAGTACGAGCGCGGGGAGGGTCCGTGCCTGACCGCCTGGGCAACGGAAAAGCCGGTGCTGCTCCAGGACATCCGGGTGGAAACCCGCTGGCCGGATTGGCGCAGGGCCGTGGCGGGGCTGCCCGTGCGTTCGGTTGTCAGCGCTCCCCTCATCGCAGGCAAGGAGACCATCGGCGCCCTGAAGTTGTATGCCGCGCTGCCCAATACATATGACGAGTCCAGCACCACCCTGCTGCAACTTTTTGCAGCGCCGGCCGCCACGCTGCTCTCGCACATCCAGGCCAGCGAGGCACCCCACAAGATGACCGAGGGCCTCCAGGCCTCCCTGTACACCCGCGACCTGGTGAACCGTGCCTGCGGCGTGCTGATGGAACGTATGGGCCTGACCCACGAAGCAGCCCTGCAGTGGCTCATCAGGCATGCCCGCGACGAAAACACAGCATTGCAGGACGTCAGCGCACGAGTCCTGGCCGGGACGCCGGCATCCGGATCGTAGGCCGTCCACATGGGTTTCGATCCTAATGAACCGGAACAACGGCGCAGGCTCCGTTCGGCCATGAGGGCCGCCGGCATCTCCATATCCGAGCTGTGGCTGAAGTATTTTGGCATGTCCGGAGACGCCGGCGAATACGAGGTGGAGGCCTACCTGCAGGGGCTGCTGTCGCTGCCGCCCGTGCAACGCGACCTGCTGGCGCTGGCGGCCAATGAGCTGATCGACGATCTCCCCCGGCCTCATGCGCCGTACACTGACGATTTCGACGGCGGTCCGGGCCCTGCCCCCACCACATCGGAGATCCGGGAAGATGGCACCGGCCGCCAGGCGGAACCGGACGAGTAGGTCAAGGACCGGGCATATCAATAGGTCCGGTACCGGCGTAGTGTCGGTAGTAGGAGATTTCGGGATACCCATCAGATCCAGAGGTTGAATGATCGGGTCCGCCGCGCAGAGAGCGGAGGCCGCCAGCCAGGGGCAACTGCCCAGGGCACACCTATGGATCGAGGGCCCATGGCCCAGGACAGCAGACTTACCACGTTGGACCGAATGCAGGATTTGCTCCTGGAAAGTCCCGGGTTCCCCGAGTTCCTCCTTGGCCTGGCCACGATCTCCGCCTCGCTGCTGGGGTCCGATGGCACGGTCACCTGTACCATCACCGTGGAACGCGACGGAGGAGCGGCAACGGTTGCCAGCAGCACCGAAGAGGGCCGCCGCTTGGATGAAACGCAGTACTCGTTCGGCGACGGACCATGCCTCACTGCCGCCCGGCAGCAGCGCCTGGTGTTGATTGCGGACCTGGAAAACGACGAACGCTGGAGCGACTACCTGGAGGCAGCCCTCCAGGAGGGCGTGCGCTCCGTGCTGGCCGTCCCCATCCCCACTGACGCCTTCTCGCATGCCGGATTGAACTGCTATGCAGGCACGGTGGGCGCCTTCACCGCGGAGACGGTGGGGCTTCTCGAACAGCACGCGGCTGCCATGTCCCGCGTGCTGAGGATCGCACTGCGGCTGCACGGAACGGACATCCATCCCGAGCACCTTCGCGCCGCCCTGAAGTCGCGGGCAGTGGTGGACGCGGCCGTCTCCCTGATCATGCTCCAGCAGCATGGCGGCCGTGAAGACGCCCTGCAGATCCTCCAACTGGCGGCCAAGTCAAGCAACCGCCGAATGCACGACATTGCCACTGACATTGTCCGCGGAGCCGGACTTCCCGGAGCGGAGCAAGACGAGAGGTAGGAACGTATCCCTACGGAGCCGATGGTCCCGAAGGATCGGATTTTGCCGCCGAAGTACGGCGGGGCACAGCGGAGCGTTTCCGGAAGACAGACCTTCCGCTGGCCAAATTGTGGACGTATTACTACGGCCTGGGCGGTGGGATCGATGAGATGTCACTGGATGCCTACCTTCACGAGGCACTTGATATCCCGTCGGGTCAGGTTGCCTTGATCGCCATGGCCATGACGGAGCTGATAGAAGGCGAAACACTATGACAAACCAGGAGTCCGGTGCCGGAAACTTCAGCATCGTGCCGCAGGCGGACCCGGTTCCCGCCCCGGATGTGGAGACGCGGCTGAAGGAACTGGTCCTGGACAGCAAGGATGTGGCCGGCTTCCTTACCGATCTGGCGCTGATTGCCGCCGCCCGGCTGTCCTCCCCGGGTAACCGGATCCATTGCGGCGTCACCGTTATGCGGCGCAAGAGGCCCGAAGCTGTAGCCAGCAACGATGCGGCAGCCCGCGCCCTGGACGAGTTGCAAAACGGGTACAAGGACGGCCCCTGCCTCACCGCCCTCAGGAACAGAACCACGCTCCTGGTTCCCGACCTGGCCGCCGAGCGGCGGTGGGCACACTACACGAAGGCCGCCCAGGAGAATGGTGTCTCATCCATCCTCGCCGTGCCACTGGACCTGGCCGGTGAGGCAGAAGCCGTGATGAACCTGTATTCCGGCTGCAGCAACGGATTCACGGACGAGGACATTTCCACTGCCGAGGCGTTCGCCAGCCAGGCGGCGACTTCGCTGCGCCTGGTTCTACGCATCGCTCAACTCAGCGAAGCCCGGAACGACATGGCAGTCGCCATGCAGTCGCGCACGGTGATTGACATGGCCATCGGCGCCATCATGGCCGAAAACAGGTGCAGCCGGGACACAGCCTTCAAAATCCTCACCAAGGCCTCCAGCACCCGCAATATCAAGCTGCGGGACGTGGCAGCAACCGTGATCGCCTCCATTTCGGGCGAGAATCAGATCGACACCTACTTCGACGAATAGGCCACCGTCCGCCGCCCCCTTGCTGCCGTGATGAGAATCACTTGCAATAATTGCCGTTTCGGTTGAGACGCTTCACCTGCTCTGGGCACTATGGAAAAGCAGGGTTGGCCACCAGCGGGCTCACGCTCGCGCGACCTGGTGTGATTGGTCACATCGCCCCTGCACCGGTTGCGGATCCCAAAAGCAACCTGCACCATGGAAGTAAGGGAATGCGCTTTCCCACTTGCAGTCCGTCCTCACCGACGAGGACACAGTCCGGGCAAAGAAGATTCCGGGCTGCCCACCGCATGAAATGGAAGTTGAATAATGACGTTCGATGCCAATAACTCCTTGACCCTCAAGATCTGGGACCGGTCAGCCCTCCACCACACGCTTGACGCCGCAGTGAGTGACCTCTCGGCCCGCCACAACACCACCACCTGCCGCATCGCCGTCACCTGCAGCGGGCCCAACACGTTCACGTTGAGTGTCCGTGGCGAGGACCGCGCACTGGCCTCCGCCTAACGCACCTAAGCAAAACTGCAGCGGACGACGGCGGGAGGTAACCGCCGTCGTCCTCTTCAGTTAACTGCCCTCCCGGAAAAGTCCGTTAGCTGTGGGTGGGCTCCTCCACCAGCGCTGTGGCGATGCTGTCGGCGTCGTGCAGGGCGGCGAGGTAGCGTTCTGCGTCGAGGGCGGCGGCGCAGCCTGTGCCGGCGGCGGTAATGGCCTGCCGGTAGCGGTGGTCCACGGCGTCCCCGCACGCGAAAACGCCGGAAATGTTGGTGACAGTTGTGGGTGAATCCACCTTGATGTAGCCGTCCTCGTCCAGGTCCACCTGCCCGGTCAGCAGTTCCGTGCGCGGCACGTGCCCGATGGCGACGAAAATCCCCGTAGCGGCCTGATGCCGTGTCTCCCCCGAACGCGTGTCCCTCAGGGTCACTCCGGAGACTTTCCCGTCGCCATGGATCGCCGATACTGCGGAGTTCCAGGCGAAGGTGATCTTGGGGTTGTCCTTGGCCCGCTGCGCCATAATGCGGGAGGCCCGCAGTTCGCTCTTGCGGACCACGACGGTGACGGACTTTCCGAACCGGGTCAGGAACATCGCTTCCTCCATTGCCGAGTCACCGCCGCCCACCACGATGATGTCCTGTTCGCGGAAGAAGAACCCGTCGCAGGTGGCACACCAGGAAACCCCGTGGCCGCTGAACTTCTTTTCCTCCGGCAGGCCGAGCTCCTTGTACGCCGAGCCGGTTGCGAGGATGACGGCCGGAGCCCTGTGGGTTTCGCCGCCGCCGGTGACCACAGTCTTGACGTGACCCTTCAGCGAAACCTCGGTGACGTCGTCGAACACCACCTTGGCGCCAAACTTCTCGGCCTGCTCCTGCAGCCCGTCCATGAGCTCCGGCCCCTGGATACCGCCCGGGAAGCCGGGAAAGTTCTCCACCTCGGTGGTGTTCATCAGCGCGCCGCCCGCCGTGACGGAGCCGGCGAGCACCAGAGGCGCAAGGCCGGCACGGGCGGCGTAAATGGCGGCGGTGTAGCCGGCGGGGCCGGAACCGATGATGATCAGCTGTTCCGTTGCTGGATGGTGGTTCGCGTCAATGGTCACGGCGGGCTTCCTTTGCTTTCGGGCGTTCGGGCGTTCGGGCGTTCGGGCACAGGCTTCCGGGTCTCCGGGTGCTGACCGGTTTAGCCAGGGACTCGTGGGTCAGCGGACGGCGGGATACGGTTTTAATTGTGCGCGTTTATGTGCGCACAGCTTCTACAGAATCTACGCGGACGGCGAGGAAAAGTGTGGCATCACGTCAGAACGCCAGTGGCAAGGAAGAGTCCATGACGCAGCCGCCCGCCCAACCCCGACTGGACCAGGCGCGGCCCACTGGGCTGAACGGCGCCTCACTGAACGTGATCCCGGCAGCGCTGGTCTCGGCGTCGGGCTTTCTGCTGTTTGTCCGCGAGGACCGCCTCTCCGGCTTCCTGCTGCTGGCCGCCGCCCTTGTACTGGCCGCAATGATCAACCGCCGGTTGCTCATCGACCTGGCCCTGATTGCCGCGGGATTGACCGCCATGAGCATGGTGCCCATCACCACGGACATCAGCACCGGCCACATGGCCGTGATGGGCACAGCCATGATCCTGGCCGTTGGTATTCCGTACGCCGTTTCGCGGTTCATCACCAGGGAGCATGCCATCCGGTTCCCTGTCCGCACCGGCCAGCCGTGGACCCGCGCCGAAAAGTGGTACCTGCCCGCGGTCCTGGTGATCGGATACGCGCTGATGCCGGTTTACATGATCCGCACTGGTGTCTACAACAACTGGCCTGCCGTCAGTGACCCGGAGGGCATTGCCAGGCTTTTCCTGGGGACCAACGTGCTGGGCATCTGGGATGAGCTGTTCTTTATCTGCACCGCGTTCACGCTCCTGCGCCGGCATCTTCCGGACTGGCAGGCCAACCTGCTCCAGGCTGTGCTCTTCACGTCCTTCCTCTGGGAGCTGGGGTTCCACGCCTGGGCGCCGTTCTTCATCTTCCCGTTTGCGCTGCTGCAGGCGCGGCTGTTCACCATCACCAGGTCGCTGTCCTACATCGTGAGCGTGCACCTGCTGTTCGATTTCGTGCTGTTCCTGGTGCTGATCCACGCCCACAACCGGGAATGGATCGACATCTTCCTGTACTGACGTTTTTGCTCTGGACGTGCACTGGCCCGGCGCCCATGGTTGAAGCGTGCAGACACCCGACCCTGAACTTGAGGCCTTGCGGCAGCGTGCCGAGCGCGGTGATTCGGACGCCGTGGATGAACTGGTTGAACGCGCCGCGGAGCGTGGGGACCTGGACGAACTGAGGCGGCTGGCCGAGTCCGGCAGCAGGGACGCCATGGACCAGTTGGTGGAAACCGCCGGCGAACAGGGCGACCTTGATGAGCTTCGGCGCCTGGCGGCCGCAGGCAACCGGGACGCCGCCGACGTGCTCGCGGAGATTGAAGACGACGGCGGCTCCTGGCACGGGAGGAAGTCATGAGTGAAGTCATAGACACGCTGGTTGCCGCCCTGAATGCCCACGACCTGGAAGGGGCGGCAGCGCTTATTCACGAGGACTACCGCAGCGAGCAACCGGCCCACCCCGGCGCTGCCTTCGTTGGGCGCGCTCAAATGCACGCCAACTGGCAGGCGATGTTTGCCGGGATTCCCGATTTCCACGCCGAACTGATCCGCTCGGTTGATGACGGTGACACGACCTGGAGCGAATGGTCCTGGTCCGGAACGCGCAGTGATGGCCAGGACTTCAAGGTGCGTGGAGTAACACTCTTTGAGCTCAGGAACGGCAAGATCACGGCGGGCAGGCTCTACATGGAGGAGGTCGACCGCCTAGCCGTGAATATCGAGCAGGCGGTGGAAAACCTCTCGGGACAGCGGCCGGATACGGCGCCGAACCCACAGCAATAACTGAGGGGATGGCATAGAGCGGGCCCTGGGCGATTAAAGCCCGACGGCGGCCCGCCCCTTGGGAGCCGGCCGCCGTCGGACGCTTTTGGTACTAGAGGGTGGCAGTGTCGATCACGAAGCGGTAGCGGACGTCCGAGGCCAGGACGCGCTCGTAAGCGTCGTTGATCTTCTCAGCGGGGATGACCTCGATCTCGGCGCCGATGCCGTGCTCGGCGCAGAAGTCCAGCATCTCCTGGGTTTCGCGGATGCCGCCGATCATGGATCCGGCGAAGGACCTGCGGCCGCCGATCAGCGCGAAGGCGTTCACCGGGAGCGGCTCCGCGGGGGCGCCGACGTTCACCAGCGCGCCTTCGAGGGCCAGCAGCTGCAGGTAGGAGCTGATGTCGATCGAGGCGCTGACGGTGTTGATGATCAGGTCAAAGGTGCCGGCGAGCTCCTTGAAGGTGTTCTCGTCGCTCGTGGCGTAGTAGTGGTCCGCGCCAAGGCGCAGCCCGTCTTCCTGCTTTTTCAGCGACTGCGACAGGACCGTCACGTCAGCACCCATGGCGTGGGCGACCTTGACGGCCATGTGGCCGAGGCCGCCGAGGCCGACGACGGCAACCTTCTTGCCGGGGCCGGCGCCCCAGTGCCGCAGGGGTGAGTAGGTGGTGATGCCGGCGCACAGCAGCGGGGCGGCGACGTCCAGGTCCAGTCCCTCAGGGATGCGCACCACGAAGTCTTCGGTCACCACAACATGGCTGGAGTAACCGCCCTGGGTGATGGTGCCGTCGCGGTCAACCGCGCCGTAGGTGCCCACCATGCCCTTTAGGCAGTACTGCTCCTCGCCCTTCAGGCAGTTGGCGCACTCCTTGCAGGAGTTGACCATGCAGCCAACGCCCACCCGATCGCCGACGGCGTGCTTGGTGACGGCGGAACCCACCTGGGTGACGACGCCGGCGATCTCGTGGCCGGGGACCAGCGGGTACTGCTGCGGGCCCCAGTCGCCGCGGACCGTGTGGATGTCCGAGTGGCAAATGCCGGCGAACTTGATCTCGATCAGGACATCGTTCGGGCCCACCTCGCGGCGTTCGATGGTGGTGGCGATGAGGTCATCTGTGGCGGACGGGGATGCATAAGCTTTGACGGTAGTCATGGCTCTCCTGTTGTTCTTGGGGGTTCTCTAAAATGCTAGCGGGGTCGAAGACCGGCAAACCGGCATATCAGGCCGGCAGGGGTGGCCCTGTTGATACTGGGTCTGGCAGTCCTACCCTTAACCGCCTTCGTACTGGTCATCCGTGATGTGCTCGGCCCAGACGGTGGTGACGGCGGGGTCGTCAGAGTTCTCCAGGATGGCGATGTGCTCCATGAAGGTTCCATTGGCCGAGGCGTGCCAGTGCTCCTCCCCGGGCGGGGTGTAGAGCGTCTGCCCCGGGTGTACCTCAATGATCGTGCCGTCCCGGCTGCCAAAGCGGGCCACACCTGCGGTGACATGCAGGTACTGGCCGCGTTCATGCGAGTGCCAGGCAGTGCGGGCACCTGGCGCGAAACGCACTTTGGCAACCACTGCACGCTGCTCAGGCCCGTGCGGTGCGGCAATCAGGTCCACCCACACGTTGCCGGCGAACTGCTCCGGCGGGTTCTTGATGGTTTCACGGGCTGGTTCGATGTCCATTGGTTCCTTTCCTATGACTGTGAATGTGGGGCCGGGCCAGGACAAGGAGCCCGAACAGGGACAGCAGCGCTCCGCCGATCATGAGCAGGGCCATGGGCACGGCCGTGTTCTCGCCGCCGAGGCCGGCGATCGGCGCCACGATGCCCGCGGTGGTCCACTGAACCAGTCCCAGGACGGCGGAACTGGTGCCGGGGTGCCGGGGCACCTCCGCGGAAGCGAGGGCGCCGCCATTGGTGTTGATCAGGCCCTGCGCCACCATAAGGGCGAAGAAGCTGCCCATGGCCACGAGCAGCGGGGTGGCCCACCACAGTGCTCCGGCCAGCATGGCCACCCCGGCGGCCAGCGCGATGAGCTGCCCCGCCAGGATGACCTTCCGCGTGGGGATGCGCCCGGCCATCCTGGCTGACAGCAGCGCCGCGATGGTCATTCCGCCGGCGTTCGCGGCGAACACGATGGAGTACGTCACCGGAGACAGGCCGTTCATGTTCTGCAGGATGAACGCGGACGTTGCCACGTATGCGAACAGGGCGATAAAGGCCGACGACGCCACCACCACGTAGCCAACAAAGCTGCGGTTCGAGAGCACCTCCTTCGCCGCGCGGCCGAATTCAGCCAGCCCGCCGGAGTGGCGTTTCTCCGGCGGAAGCGATTCCGGGACGACGAACAGGGCACAGAGTGTCATCAGGATGCCCAGGGCGGCAAGCGTCCAGAAGGTCATCCGCCATCCGGTCAGCTGCAGGATCACGGCTCCGAGCAGCGGGCTGATGATGGGTGCCACGCCGCCGATGCCCATCACAATGTTCAGCACCCGGACCAGCTGGGACCCATGGGCGAGGTCCACGATGACGGCCCGGCCGACCACCATGGCCCAGCCGCCGCCAAAGCCCTGCAGGAAGCGGGCGATCATCAGGAGTGCGATGTTCGGGGCGAGGGCACAGGCCACCGATGCCACCGCCATCAGGACGGTGCCCGCCACCAGGGGGAGCCGACGTCCGCGCTGGTCACTGAACGGGCCGCCCACCAGCTGGCCGAGGCCCATACCGGCGAAGAACGTGGTGAGGGTCAGCTGCACCGCCGAGGCCGTGGTGCCGAAGTCCGCGGATACGCGCGGGAAGGCCGGGACGTACATGTCCGTGGCCAGGGGTGCCACCGCCGTCAGGAAGATGACAGTGGCCACCAGCGTCGCGGGAACGGCGCCGGCGGACGGCGCCCGCGTTGCGGTTGGCAGCATTCGTTGAGCACTCCATCTGATTGATGACGAAAAGGGGATGCTTCCATCAAAACGGCAGCCGGAAGTCCTAGCGAGGGCCCTGCTGAAACGGGTTTTGGCAGACCCTCCTTACGGATTGGCCATTCGTCGTAACGTGTCCTTATGGATAACCGAGCCGAGGTACGTCAGTTCCTCTCCACCCGCCGCGGGCGCATCACGCCGGAGCAGGCAGGGATCGAACCCTACGGCGGACGTCGTCGCGTGCCCGGCCTCCGGCGGGAAGAGGTGGCCCGGCTCGCCGGGGTCAGCGTGGACTACTACACCCGCTTGGAACGCGGGAACCTCACGGGTGTCTCGGACAGTGTCCTCGATGCGATCGCACGCGCCCTGGAACTGGACCGGGCCGAACATGACCACCTTTACGACTTGGCCAGGACGGCCAACATGACGGGCCGCAAGCGTGCGGCGAGCGCCGCGCCAACCCGTGTCCGGCCCGAACTCCAGTACCTCCTCGACACCATTACGGGAGCGCCGGCCTTCATCGGAAACAACCGGATGGACATCGTGGCCGCCAATACGCTGGGGTACGCGCTGTATTCGGACCTGTACCGCGGCCCGGCACGCCCGGCCAACCATTCACGCTTCATCTTCCTGGACCCCCGGGCCCACAACTTCTACACGGACTGGGAACGGGCAGCCAATACCAACGTGGCCATCCTCCGCCGTGAGGCCGGACGGAACCCGCATGACAAAGGCATTGCCGAGCTGGTGGGCGAACTGTCCATGCGCAGCGACGATTTCCGCACCCGCTGGGCTGCACACAATGTCCGCCGGCACTATGCCGGGACCAAGTTCTTCCAGCACCCTGTGGTGGGGCTGCTCGAACTGAACTACCAGGTCCTGGGACTTGAAGAGGACCCCGGGCATTCACTTACGGTCTACCCCGCGACTCCGGGCAGCCCCTCCGAGGAAAGCCTCAAGCTCCTCGCTTCCTGGGCGGCAACCGAGAAGATCGCCGAACTGGCCCAGGCCAGCGCGGGCTAGCTCCAACCAACCCGGTGTTCCGGGTTTCCAGTCACATTAACCACCGTTGCGGATCATGGCGCAGCGTTGCCCGGTTTGTCCTTCTGATGGCGCTGTAAGTAGCGCCGTTTCCTTCCGTTTCGCGTCTTTTGCAAGGTGCTGGCCAAGGCCCTGGCTGCCGTGCTTAGGTGTTTCCACGGCCTCGGCCATGCAGCATCAAACAGAACAAGCAGAACGAACAGGAGGACCCGATGCCGGAAACCACCATCCGCTGCCAAGGCAGCCCCTTCGGTTCCGCCTGTTGCCCCACGCACCGAATGTGCCGCATGCGCAGTGCCGAACGGTGGCGGCTCCCCCGCTCCTGACTGCCGGCACCTGACAGCGCGCAGCACCTCCGTTTTTCCCCATCCCGCTCCGGGCTCTCTTCGAGGGCCAGCTCGGCCGTGCCTTCCTTCCGACTTCGCATGCCACTTTTCCCACGCCAATACTCCGAAAGGCCAACCATGACCTTCGCCGCCTCCTCTTCACCCCCGTCCGCTTCATCCGGGGCTTCCAGCTTCACCCGCCGCCGTGCCCTCGGCGCCTTCCTGGCACTGCCAGCGCTCGGGCTCCTGACCGCCTGCGCCGGTACCGCCACGGCCGGCAACTCCACCAGCCAGGTGTCACTGGCGCCGCTGGCCACCACCGTTCCCGCCGGAACCACCATCAAAGTGGGCGACCCCACCGTCAAAGTAGCCCTGGAACTCTCGGGCCTGAACAAGGAGCTCGAGGGCTTCACCGTGGAGTTCGCCAACATCTCCGGCGGGCCCCAGACAACAGAGGCTTTCCGGGCCAATGCCCTTGATGTCGGTTCCGTGGCGGACATCCCGCCCATCCACGCCACCTGGACCGGCCTCGATGTCCGCATCATCGCCAGCGCCTACCGCCAGGACGCCGTGAACCACCCGATCTACGAGCTGGGCATCGCCCCGGGAGCCGGCATCACCTCCCTGGCGGAGCTGCGCGGCAAGAAGATCGCCTACAGCCCCGGCCAGGCCCAGGGTGCTCTGGTGCTGCGGATCCTTCAAAAGGCAGGCCTCACGCAGGATGACGTCAAACTCATCGAGCTGCCAAGCACCGGTGACACCTACTCCACGGCACTGGCCAGCAAGCAGGTGGATGCTGCGCCACTGGGCGGGGTACAGATCAAGCGCTACCTGGCCAAGTACAAGGCCGACGGCGGCACTACCCTCCGGCATGGCCTGCGAGATGATCCGGGGCACCTTTACTCCCCCGCCAAAGTGCTGGCGGACCCGGCCAAGGCCGCCGCACTGGCTGCCTACGTCAAGGTGTGGGGCAAGGCCCAGCGCTGGATTGAGGACCACCCCGAGGAATGGCTCGAGGGCTATTACGTCAAGGACCAGGGCCTGTCCCGCGAAGACGGCCAGTACCTGATCGACGCGGCCGGCAAGCGGGATGTTCCCACCTCCTGGGCTGAGGGCATCGAGCGGCACCAGCAGACCATCGACCTGCTGTCGAAGGAACAGAAGAAGCCGCACCTAAAAGCGGCGGACCTGTACGACACCCGGTATGAAGCCATTGCCGGCACCGCCTTCGCTGAAGCAGCAAAGGGCGGTGCAGCATGAGCGCCGCCCCCGTGCTGGACCGTCCCGCCGTCGAACCCCACCTGGATCCGACGCTCGCCACACGCGAGGACATCCGCCCCGCCGGCAGGCGGCTGGGACCGGGACGTCGCAGGCGGCTGGCCTGGCTGCTGGGCCCCGGCGCCCTGCTGGCACTCTGGACCATCTCCTCCGCCACCGGCCTGCTGGACCCAAGGATCCTCTCCGAACCCTGGACCGTGGTGGCCACCGCCGGTGAGCTCCTCGCCGACGGCCGGCTCCAGGAAAACCTCGCCATCTCGGCCCAGCGGGCAGGGCTGGGGCTCTTCTTCGGCATCGTGGTCGGCGCCCTGCTCGCCCTGCTGTCAGGACTGAGCCGCGTGGGCGAGGCGCTCATCGACGGGCCGGTGCAGATCAAGCGGGCCATCCCCGGCCTCGCCCTGATCCCGCTCCTCATCCTGTGGTTCGGCATCGACGAGACCATGAAGGTCCTCACCATCACCCTGGGCGTTTTTGTCCCCATCTACCTGCAGACCCATGCCGGACTGCGCGGCATCGACCTGCGCTACGTGGAGCTCGCCCAAACCGTAGGCCTCAGCCGTGCGGCCTTCATCCGCAAGGTGGTCCTCCCCGGCGCCCTGCCCGGGTTCTTCCTGGGCCTGCGGTTCGCCGTCACCGGTGCCTGGGTGTCCCTGGTGGTGGTGGAGCAGATCAACGCCACCAGCGGCATCGGCTACATGATGGAGCTCGCCCGCACCTATGGCCAAACCAACATCATCGTCCTCGGACTGGCCGTCTACGGCATTCTCGGCCTGGTCTCCGACGGCGCCGTCCGCCTCATCGAACGAAAGGCCCTCTCGTGGCAACGCACCCTGGCGGGCTGACCGCCGCCGCACGTCCCGCCGTCGTCAACCCTGCCGGCAAGCCCGCTTCCGGCGACGTCACCGCAGTTTCCGTCCGGGACCTGATCCGCAGCTTCGGGCCCAAAGGCGTCCTGAACGGCGTGGACCTGGACATCGCACCGGGCGAATTCGTGGCCCTCCTGGGCCCCAGCGGCTGCGGTAAAAGCACCCTGCTGCGGGCACTGGCCGGGCTGGACCACGATGTGCGCGGCAGCGGCGTCATCAGCGTCCCGGAGCGGGTCTCCGTGGTGTTCCAGGACTCCCGGCTGCTGCCGTGGGACTCCGTGCTGGGCAACGTCACCCTGGGCCTTCGGGAGCACGACGCCGAGGCCCGGGCACGCAAGGCCCTCGCCGAAGTGGGGCTCGCCGGCCGCGAGAAGTCCTGGCCCCACGAGCTGTCCGGCGGTGAACAGCAGCGCGTGGCACTGGCCCGGTCGCTGGTCCGTGAACCCCAGCTGCTGCTGGCCGACGAGCCCTTCGGCGCCCTCGATGCCCTCACCCGGATCAAAATGCACGGACTGCTCCGTGACCTGGTGGCCGCCCACCGGCCCGCCGTCCTGCTGGTCACGCACGACGTGGACGGGGCCATCGCCCTCGCCGACCGCATCGTGGTGCTGGACAGGGGCCGCGTGGCCACCATCCGCACGGTTTCGTCGGAGGTCGGTACTGCTGCCGACGCGGCCGGACACGAAGCCCTGCGCCGCGAACTGCTCACCGACCTCGGCGTCGTCGCCCCCTCCCACTGAACCGACCCCAAAGGACCAATCCCATGACTTCCGAAAACCAGCCGCAACACCGCAAGCTCCACCTCAACGCCTTCCTCATGAGCACCGGCCACCACGAGGCGTCCTGGCGGCTGCCCGAAAGCGACCCGCAGTCCAGCACCGACATTGAGCACTACAAGCAGCTGGCCCGCACGGCCGAACGCGGCAAGCTGGACTCCATCTTCTTCGCCGACTCCCCCGTCCTCTTCGGCGAGGTGGGCCGCCGGCCGGCCGGCAAGCTCGAGCCCACCGTGCTGCTGACCGCCATCGCCGGCGCCACCGAACACATCGGACTGATCGCCACCGCCTCCACCACCTACAACGAACCGTTCAACCTGGCCCGCCGCTTCGCGTCCCTGGACTGGGTCAGCGGCGGCCGGGCCGGCTGGAATGTGGTGACCACAGCCGGCCCCGACGCTGCCCGCAACTTCGGGGTGGACGACCAGCCCGCCCACGCCGTCCGGTACGAACGGGCCGCCGAGTTTATCGAGGTGGCGCAGAAGCTGTGGGACAGCTGGCAGGACGATGCCGTCCTCGCGGACAAGGCCGAGGGCGTGTGGGGTGACGCAGACAAGATTCGGACCATCGACCACGAGGGCAAGCACTTCAAGGTCCGCGGCCCCCTCAACGTGCCCCGCTCGCCGCAGGGCCACCCTCTGATTGTCCAGGCCGGATCGTCCGAGGACGGCAAGGACCTCGCGGCCCGGTATGCCGACGCCGTATTCACCGCCCACCAGACCCTCGCGGACGCCCGGGAGTTCTACCGCGACCTCAAAGCCCGCACCGCTGCGGCCGGCCGTGACCCTGAGACCATCAAGATCCTCCCGGGCATCGTGCCGGTCATAGGCGCCACGGAGGAGGAAGCGCTGGAGCTGGAACGGGAACTGGACCGGCTGATCAAGCCCGAGTACGCACGCATCCAGCTGGCAAAGACCCTGCGCGTGACTCCGGAGGACCTGCCCCTGGACCGCCAACTGCCCGAGGACCTGCCCAGCGAGGACGAGATCGAGGGCGCCAAGAGCCGCTACACCCTGATCGTCCAGCTTGCCCGCCGCGAACAGCTCACGGTCCGCCAGCTGATCGGCCGGCTGGGCGGCGGCCGCGGGCACCGCACCTTCACTGGAACGCCGGTCCAGGTGGCGGACGCAATCCAGGAATGGTTCGACGGCGGCGCAGCCGACGGCTTCAACATCATGCCGCCGGTGCTGCCTTCCGGGCTGGAGACGTTTGTGGACCAAGTGGTGCCGATCCTGCAGGAGCGCGGCCTGTTCCGCACCGACTACACGGGAACCACCCTGCGGGAGCACTACGGCCTGGAGCGCCCGGGCAACCGCTTCGCCGGCGATGTTGCACCGGCGCTCGCGTCGATCGGTTCAGCGTTCTGATGGGCCGGCAGCTCAAGCTCAACCTGTTCATCTACCCGGGCGGCCACCACGAGGCCGCGTGGCGGCACCCTAAATCCCGGACGGACCGGTTGCTGGACATCCGCTTCTACCAGGAGCTGGCCCAGCGCGCGGAGGCCGCAAAACTGGATGCAGTGTTCTACGCCGACGGTCCAGCGCTGGAGAACAACGTGCAGTATGCCACCAGGTTCCGGATCGAGCCGTTCACCTGGCTGTCCGCGATCGCCGTCGCCACCGAACGGATCGGCCTGATCGGCACCGCCAGCACCACTTACCTGGAGCCGTACAACGCGGCCCGGCTGTTCGCGTCACTGGACCACATCAGCAACGGCCGCGCCGGGTGGAACATCGTAACCACCGGCGCGGAGCGGGCGGCCCGGAACTTCGGGCTGGATGAGCACCCGCCGCACGCCGAGCGATACGCCCGCGCGGATGAGTTTGTCCGTGTGGCGGGCAAGTTGTGGGACAGCTGGGAGGACGGGGCCGTGGTGGCCGACACCGACAGCGGGGTTTTCGCCGACACGTCCCGGATCCATCCGATCCAGCATGAGGGCGAATACTTCCGGGTGGAGGGCGCATTGAACACGCCGCGGTCCCCGCAGGGCAGGCCGGTGTTTGTGCAGGCCGGCTCCTCGGCTGACGGCAAGGCCTTCGCTGCCCGGCACGCCGAGGCGGTTTTCACAGCCCACCAGACCCTGCAGAGTGCGCAGGGGTTCTACGCCGACATCAAGGCGCAGGCAGCGGCGAACGGCCGGGACCCGGAACAGCTCCTGGTCCTGCCCGGCATCAGCCCCTACCTGGGCTCCACCGAGGCCGAGGCGCGGGCGCTCAAGCAGGAATTCGACGAGCTGACCCAGCCGGAGTACGGGCTGGGGATCCTGCAGAAGCTGCTGGGCGTTGACCTGGACGGGGTGAAGCTGGACCGGGCCTTCCCGCCGGAGCTGCTGGCCTCGGCAGGCAAGGCCGGCAGCCGCAGCCAGCTGGTCCTGGACATCATCCGCCGCGAGAACCTGACCGTGCGGCAGGTGCTGCACCGCTTCGCCGGGGCCCGCGGGCACTATGTCTTCGCCGGAACTCCGGTGCAGGTGGCAGACGAGATCCAGCGCTGGTTCGAGGACGGCGCAGCGGACGGGTTCAACATCATGCCGCCCTGGCTGCCCGGCGGCTTCGAGGCCTTCGCCGACGAAGTGGTGCCCATCCTGCAGTCCCGCGGACTCTTCCGCACCGAGTACACCGGCCGGACCCTGCGCGAGCACTTCGGCCTGGATCGGCCGCAAAGCCAATACAGCCAAAACCAACACAGCCAGCAACTCCTGGGAGCATCCGCATGACCGACTACCGCAACCTTGGATCCACCGGCCTCAAGGTCAGCCCACTGACCCTGGGCACCATGATGTTCGGGGCCATCGGAAACCCGGACCACGAGGATTCCATCCGCATCATCCACCGCGCACTGGATTCCGGGATTAACCTTGTGGACACCGCGGACGTCTACTCCAAGGGCGAGTCTGAGGTGATCGTGGGCAAGGCGCTCAAGGGCCGCCGGGACGAGGTGGTGCTGGCCACCAAGGTCCACGGCCGCCTCGGCGAGGACGTGAACCAGGCGGGAAACTCCCGCCGGTGGATCATCCGGGAGGTGGAGGACAGCCTGCGCCGGCTGCAGACCGACTGGATCGACCTCTACCAGGTGCACCGGCCGGAACCGGACACGGACATCGACGAGACCCTCGGGGCGCTCACGGACCTGGTGCGGCAGGGCAAGGTCCGCTACATCGGCACGTCCACATTCGAGCCAGGGCAGATTGTGGAGGCCCAGTACGTGGCCAGGGAACGCCACCGCGAGCGCCCGGTCACGGAGCAACCGCCGTACTCCATCCTGGCCCGCGGCATTGAACGTGAAGTGCTGCCGCTGGCCCGGAAGCACCGCCTCGGCGTGCTGCCGTGGAGTCCGCTGGCCGGCGGGTGGCTGTCCGGCAGGATCAGGCCCGACGGCGCGCATGCCACCTCCAGCCGGGCCGCGCGGCAACCGGAGCGGCATGACCCGTCGTCGTCGGAAAATGCCCGCAAGACCCAGGCGGTACTGGAGCTGACCGAACTCGCCGGGCAGGCGGGTCTGTCCCTGATCCACCTCGCGTTGGGCTTCGTGCTGGAGCACCCGGCCGTGACGTCCGCGATCATCGGGCCGCGCACCCTGGAGCACCTCGAAGGCGCGCTCGGCGCGGACAAGGTCAGCCTGTCAAAGGACGTGCTGGACCGGATCGACGGGATCGTTCCGCCGGGCACCACGCTGAACCAGGCCGACGCCGGCTACCTGCCGCCGTCGTTGACTGACCCGTTGCTGCGGCGCCGCAGCCGTTGAACCAGCGCCGGCTGGACTGCTGCCTGCAGGTACGTCGGCGGGCCGGACGGCGCGGGAAGCTCCCGCCGTCGTCCGGCCAGTTCACTGAGGCTGATCAGGCCGGGTGCACGCGCGTGGTGAGGTAGAGGCGGTGGGCGGTGATGACCAGCGACAGCCAGGCGGCGCCCAGCGCCCAGGCCCCCAGCACGTCCGTGAGCCAGTGGTGCCCGAGGTACACCCGGCTTAGCCCCATGGTGGCGGCGAACACTGCCGCGGCCACCGCGGTGAGGGCGCGGGCCCGGGCAGACTTGAGGCGCAGGATGATCAGGTACGCCACAATTCCTGCGATGACCACCGAATTCAGCGAATGGCCGCTAGGAAATGACGCCGAGTATTCGTAAGGCGGAACGGCGTCCGCCAGGTCCGGACGGGTCCTGCCCACCAGTTCCTTGCCGGCGATGGTCATTAACAGCGAACCGAGCCCGGCAACGAGCATCAGGATGACGGGGGTCAAGGACTTTCGCCGCCATGCAAGCAGGACCATAACGGCCAGGGCCAGCACGGGCATTCCGATGGTGCCGCCCACATCCGTGTAGGCGGTGATCAGGAGATCCAGGGTTGGGGAACGCAGTGTTTTGGCACCGTCGAGGACCGGGTGGTCCAGCCCTGCCACCCCGTCTGCTTCGACTACGGACTCGTACACCTGGGCGAAAACTGACGCCAACGTGACAGCCAGCACCGCACCGACGGCCAGGGTGAGCACAAGCGCGGCGTGCGAGCCAAGAAGGCTGCTGATCCGCTTGACCACCGAGGCCAGGAGCCGGCCCGGCCGGGTATCCCACCTGGTGAGGTCCTGCCCTCCAACAAAACGGTCCTGCTGGACTTCACCGCGGACGCCGGTCTCCGCCGGATTCTTGCCTGCAACCATTTTCCTGGGCCCTCCCGTACGGCAGATAAGGAATTAGTAAGCAACCTTACCTTGCCGTTCGGCGGATTCCTCCTGCCCTTCCCCACTGTCCGGCGGTTGGGGCTTGTAGACCCAGGCCACCAGCACCACGGAGATGATCATCAGCAGGAACCAGGACACCAGCTTGTCCAGCGGCACCGGATGCCAGCCGTCCGCCTGGCTGGGGTACAGCCAGGCGCCGGACCAGGTGGCGATGTTCTCGGCGATCCAGATGAACAGCGCCACCAGCAGGAACGCGATGACCAGCGGCATCCTGTGGTGCTTCCGGAACACCCGGAAGTGCATCACGCACGGGCCGAAAATGATGACGACGGCGGCAAGCAGCACCCAGCGCAGGTCCCAGATGTAGTGGTGGCTGAAGAAGTTCGCATAGATGGCGGCGGCCACGATGGCTGTGATCCACCGCCGCGGGTAGTTGGCGAAGCGAAGATCGAAGAGCCGGTAGACGCGGACCATGTACGAGCCCACCGCCGCATACATAAACCCGCTGAAGAGCGGGACCGCACCGATCCGCAGCACACCCTCCGCCTCATAGGACCAGGAGCCGACATCGGTCTTGAACAGTTCCATCACCGTACCCACCAGGTGGAACAGGATGATGACCCGCAGTTCCCGGAGCGTTTCCAGTTTGAACACGACCATCAGGACCTGGATGGCGACGGCGGCCAGCGTCAGGAAGTCGTTCCTGGCGAGCGCGGCACCGTCCGGGTACCAGAGCCGTGCTGCCATCAGCACCGCCAGGAGGGCCGCCCCGAAAATACAGGCCCAGCCCTGCTTCAGGCCAAAGACCACGAATTCGGTGAGCTTGGGGCGCACACGGCCGGCCGGGGCGCTGGCGAGGAAACGGCGGGCCCGTTCGTCGAGGCGCTCCTCCAGCGGAGTGGAACTACGCACGAACTCCCTGACGCTTGCCCGGTTGGCTGTTGGCGCGGATGTCGGCGTCCAGGCTGTTCAGGCAGTAGTCCTTGAACCAGTGCCGGATACGCCGCGGGAGCCTGGGGTAGGCCACCGCCAGGACCCGCATGGTGCGGTTGAAGCGGCGCTCCCGGCGGCCGCTCCACGGCAGGCCGAAATCTTGGCGGAGCTGATCCGGGAGGAGGCCGGCGGTGAGGAACCTCGCGGACGGCATAATGGCGCGGTACCAGAGGGCCGTGTGCTTCGGGTACAGCAGCCCGCGGCCCACGCGCACCCCGCCGCCCTCTGCCCGCAGGGTAGAAATGCGTTCGTCCCAGTAGCGGCCGAACGCCGCCCGGTCCGCGGGCCACATCCCGGCCGGAAGCTGCAGGGCTGTGCCGATCCGCGCATAGTCCTGGTACATGGCGTCGGCCGATTCGTCGTCGAGCGGGCCGTAGATCTTCTCGATGATGGTGATCGCAGTGTCGTAAAGCGTGGCCACCACCCAGAGCTGCAGCTCGGGATCGAAGGCGTTGTAGCCCGGGGAAGTTTCGGTGTCGTCCTTGCGGACCGGAACGTGGGCCCGGTTCACCCTGCGGCGGACCTCGGTGACCTGCTCGTCCGTGCCGTACACAATGGCGTAGACGTAAGTGAGGGTGCCCTTGAGCCTGTTGACCGGCCGGCCCACAAAGGTGCTGTGCTCGTCAACGCCGCGGCCAACGGCCGGATCGGCAAGCTGCAGGAGGAGGGCCCGGCCCGCGCCGGCGAGCAGGATGCCTTCTGCGCCGTACTCGGCCATTCCTCGCACCATTTCAACAGGGTACCGGACTGCCTCAAGCAAGGACGACGGCGGGGCCTCCCGCCGTCGTCCGCTTCCGTCCCCGCGCTGCGTCAGGCGAGGTACTCGGTGCGGCCGTCCACCACAGTGCGGAGTATGCGCGCGTTCAGCAGGGACTCCTCACCATGAACGAAGGGATCTGCGTCCAGCACGGCGAAGTCGGCAGCGAGTCCGGCCGACAACCGGCCCCTGCGGTCCTCCTCCATCACGGAGGCAGCGGCGTCGCGCGTGGCATGCCCGATCGCCTCCGCCAGGGGCCGGGCGGAATGCGGGTTGTTTGGCGGATACGACGGGTCCAGCGCCGACTTCCGGGTGGCCGCCACAAACATGTTCTGCAGGGCATCATAGGGCGCCGTGGGAGCATCGGTGGAGAACGCCAGGAGGGCTCCGGCCGCCACATACTCCGGCCAGGCAAAGCTGCGGTCCGGCCGGTCGTCGCCCAGCATCGCCACCCAGTTGCCGTAGATGGCGGGGTCGGCGTGGACGGGCTGCATGGATGCGGTGACGCCGAGCCGGGCCATCCGGGCAGGGGTCTCCGGTGAGGCGTATTCGAGGTGCTCGATGCGGTGGCGGCGGTGCCGTGGGCCGTTGATGTCTGCGGCACGCTCCAGGGCATCCAGGGCAATATCACTGGCGTGGTCCCCGATGGCGTGGAGGGCAACCTGCAGCCCGGCAGCGTCGGCGGCGGCCACCACCGTGGTGAGCTGCTCGGGTGCCCAGATGGGTCCTGCCTGGGAACCGTCGGCGTAGGGCTGGTTCATGGCAGCGGTGCAGGCATCGATCACGCCGTCGAGCGCCAGCTTGATCCCGGCCACCCGCAGCCACTCCGTATTGACTTCCCGCGCCAGGCGCACGGCGCGTTCCACCTGCGCCAGGTTTTCCGCTTCGTCGCCGGTGTTGTGGATGAACCAGTGCGCCACAATGCGCAGCGGCAGCCTCCCGCCGCGCCGATCTGCCGCCCGCAGGAAGGCGGCCAGGTCCAGTTCGCCCAGGGCCATGTCCACCGCGCCGGTCACCCCGGCGGCAAGATAGGCCTCGATGGAACGCTCGACGGCGGCGTCCCGGTCAGCGTCGGACGTCACCTTTGCCAGGAACGGCCACACAAACTGCTGGGCGGCAGTTTCGTACAGCATCCCGTCCGGCTCGCCCTGGCTGTCGCGTCCGATACGGCCGCCGAGGGGGGCCGGGGTGTCGCGGGTGATGCCGAGCTCCTTCAAGGCGGCGCGGTTTACCCAGCAGGAGTGGTAGTCGTTGGCATCGAGGTAGACGGGTACATCTGACACCGCTTCATCGATCATGGCCGCGGTGGGGGCTCCGGGCAGCGAATCGAACAGCCAGCCCCTGCCCAGGATCCGCTGCGCACCGGGCTCCGCGGCGCGGGCAGCGCTCAGGCGTTCCTGGATGTCGGACAAGGACCTGGCATCCGTCAACGCCACCTTTCCGAGCGCCTCCCCGAGCATCATCACGTGCGTGTGGGCGTCGATGAACCCAGGCACCACCAGCCGGCCGCCAAGGTCGATGACCTCCGCGGTGGACCCGGCTGCCGCGTCGGCGGAGCCGTTGGTGCCCACGTGGGTGAGCATGCCGGCGTCGACAACAAACGCTTCAGCCCAGGGTGCCGACTCGTCGGCGGTGAAGACGCGGGCGTTGCGGTACATCTCGGTCATGGCTTTTATACTCCTGCAGTTCGAATGGTGGCGATATCGGGTGAGTTGGAGGTTTTGGCGGCGTTCACTGCCTCTACACGGGTGGACAGCCGGGCAATCAGGACTGCGGGAACCAGGAGCACCAGGCTGAAGCCGGCCAGGACCCAGCCCAGGGCCGGGAAGCCGAAAGCCTCCCCGATCCAGGCTCCGAACATGGGCGCAAAACTGGATCCCACCAGGTACACCCCCAGCACGGGGCCGGACCAGCGGCCGCTGGCGTCCAGGGCTGCGGCGGTGGCGATGAAGTACATAAAGGCGACCGCGTACACGGTGTTCCAGGCGATCATGGTGACGAGGTAGGTGGTGGAGTCTGTGGTGAGGCAGGCGGTCAGTTTCAACGCGGCGCCGAGCGCCAGCAGGATGCCCAGCGGGAGTGCCCGGCCCAGCCTGGTTCCGAGGAAAATCAGTGCGATGGCAGCGAGCAGGCCTCCGCCGGTGGATGCGCTGAGCACCAGCCCCAGCTGTTCCTCCGTCATACCGGCCTGGGCCACGCCGATGGCTCCGGACATAGCCCACAGGGAGTCCTCGCCGATTGCCCACAGGGCGAAGATTGCGAGCAGGGCAAAGCCGGCAACGGTGATGGTCCTGGTGCTGACGGCGCCTGCTGTGGCGATTGCCGTCGTCGTACTCTCCGCTGCTGGCTGTGGTGCACCCTGGTGGGCCGCCGGTTCCTCCGCCATGGGCAGCCACCCGGCCGTGAACAGCAGCGCGAGGGCAAGCCCGGCCACGAAGCCGAAGGCGCTTCCCATGCCGATGCCCACGGCCGGAATGATGGCCAGCACCACGGTGACGATGGCCCGGTTTGCCAGTCCGCTGATGCCGGAGGCGCGGTTCGGGTTGCGCAATGCTGCCAGAGCGGCCCCGCCGGATGCCACGGCGCCGCCGGCTCCGATGCCGCCGGCAATGATCCCGGTGATCACCGCGGCGGGTGCCAGGTCAAGGGCGGCAAGTCCAAAGCCGGCGGCCGTCAGGAGCAGTCCCAACCGGGCCACCAGGTAGCGCCCGCGGCCTTCCGTAAAGCGGGTCACGGCGAGGCAGGCGAGGGCGGTGGCAAGGAGGCAGGCCGTCATCAGCGTGCCCGCCTCGGTAGCTCCGACCTCGAGGGAATCCTGGATGGCGAGGATCATGAACGGCACCAGGTTGGCGCTCATGAAGCCCACCACGCCGATGCCGAAGGTGGAGACCGCGCGTTTGGTGGTCAGCGGAAGCCGCTGGGGTTCTGGCTGGGTCATTGGTAGTCCTTTGAACAGGGGGATGCGCAGGGTTTTCAGGACTGCGCCGGATGCTTCCTTGCATCAGGCGTGCCTGCTGCCGGTTCGGCAGTTCCCACTAAAACGAATGGCGTTCGTTTTATTATGCATGTGACCTGCGTCAAAGGGAAGAGTCCCTAGACTGGCATCTGACGAAGGGAGTTTCATGCCACGGCCCAGGACGCCGATCCTCTCGGTGGACCGCATCGCGGATGCCGCCATCGAACTGGTGGATGAAGGGGCCGGCTTCGGCGTTAATGCCCTCGCCCGCCGCCTGGGCGTCACGGCGTCGTCCCTGTATAACCACATTTCGGGGCGGGACGAGATCATTGAACTCATGCGTGCCCGGCTTGCCACGCAGTCCATCCCGGACGTTCCCGAGGACGCCGGCTGGGACAGGGTGCTCTCGCTGATTGTGCGCGGGCAGCGGGAAATGTACGCGGCCCATCCGTTCGTGGTGCCGCTCATCGTTGGCAAGACCATCACCGACCCCGGAGTGATCAGCGCCTACGAACGCATGGCCTCAGCGCTCGTCGCGGCCGGCTTTCCGGACGGGGACGTGCTGACCATCATCTCCGTCATCGACTCCTTTTCGCTCGGCGCGGGCCTGGACCTCGCCGCACCTGACGACGTGTGGGCGCCCTCCGAATCCGCCGCCACTTTGTCCAGGCTGGTCAAGGAATCCGGTCACGGCCGGGAACGCAGCGACAAGGCCTTCGAGACCGGCCTTGAGTTACTCCTTGAGTCGCTGCGGATGCGGTTAGCCGCGACCTGACGGGCGCCCACCCGCCGGCCCTTCTCAGCCAAAAGAAATGCGCCATGGGGAAAACTGGGAGCGATAACAGGAAACTACGCCTGAGTCCGCAACTGAGTCCCACTTTAATTCCTACCGGTGACGCTCACTGGTGTGCTAGAACTGGGAGCGCACACAGGTTCCGCCGGTTGGCGTACTTGCCGCCAGCCTGCTTTCGATTCATACCGTCAGGGAGGACGACATGAAAAAGCACCACTCGAAGATCCAGCACCCTCAGAAGCGAAAACTTCCCTCAGCGGTGGTGGCCGCTTCGCTGCTGGCCGTCGCTGCTTTGCCTGCTGGCATCAGCCCGGCGACAGCCGAAGGCCCCTCCCAGCCGGGTGGCGCCGTCGTCAACGGAGACTTTTCCCAAGGACTCAGTGGATGGAAGGTGACCGGCGATCCTGCCGCGACCACCACGGCGGCGGAGGCCGGCAACCAGCTACTGACGCAGCGCCTCGGCGCGGACGGCACGGCGACTCTTCGCCAGAAGACCGGCAGCCTGGCCGAGGGCTGGTGGACGGTGTCAGCACGGGTGAAGGCTGAGGGGACGCTCGGCGCTTCCCGGATCGGCTTGAAGAACTGCGGAGTGGACGGCGAGACCGTCCTTCCGTCCACCGCGCAGGACGGCGCCTGGCTGCAGATCTCGGCCGACGCCTACGTGACCAAGGGTGCCTGCGAGATCATTATCGAAACCCGCGGCAAAGCCGGCGACTGGGCCGAGGTGGACGATGTCACCCTCACCCCAGGCTCCGTCCAGCGGGCGGTCCGTGGTGCCGACCTTTCCAACCTTGCCAAAAATGAGGACATGGGTGCGGTCTACTTTGATGCGAACGGCCGGCAGGTGGATGCCGTCGAAGCATTCGCCGACGCCGGCGCCAACCTGGTGCGGCTGAAGGTGTGGGTGAACCCCGCTGACGGCTACAACACCACGGATGAAGTGGTGGCCACGGCCAAGCGGGCGAAGGCGGCCGGGATGAAAATCCTGGTGGACTTCCACTACAGCGACCGGTGGACAGACCCGGGCGCCCAGGGAATGCCCGCCGCCTGGGTGGGCCTCAGCCCGCAGGCAGTGGCGGATGCCGTCTACGCGCACACCTCGGAGGTGCTGACTGCACTGAAGAACGCCGGCGCCACTGCGGACTCGGTGCAGGTGGGAAATGAAATCAACCCCGGCATGCTCTGGCCCCTCGGCCAGACCTGGGACGTCAACCCCGCGGACGACGTGAAGGGCGCCCAGTGGGACAACCTGGCGCTGTTCCTCGCCGCCGGTTCCCGCGCCGCCAAAGACGTCAGCGCCCAGACCGACGTCATCCTGCACCTGACCAACATCAACAACGGCATCGGCGGCCTGACGTGGTGGTATGACGAGGTCACCAGGCGGGGCGTCCAGTTCGACACGATCGGCTTGTCCTACTACGGCTACTGGCACGGCTCCATGGCGGACCTGCAGCACGCCATCACCGAACTTTCCGCCCGCTACGACCGTAACGTGGTGGTCGTCGAGAACTCCTACCCGTTTACCCTCCAGGACAATCCGGTTGATCCGTGGGAGAACGTCATCCGCAGCCAGGACCAGCTTGTACCGGGCTATCCGGCAACTCCGGAGGGGCAGGCGGCTAACTTCCGGGCCGTTCAGGACGTCGTGGCGTCCGCCCCGGGCGGCCGCGGACTCGGCGTGGTGTCCTGGGAACCGGCATGGACTGCCGTCCCGGGCAACGGCTGGGATCCGGCCGACCCCGCCAGCGGCAACGCGTGGGAGAATCAGGCCATGTTTGATTTTGCAGGCCGGGCCCTCCCGGCGCTGCAGCAATTTGCTCCGGATCCTGATACCAAACGCTGATCCCACGAGCGGGCCGCGCCTGTCCTGCCGGGCTGGCGCGGCCGCAGTGACTTGACTCACAATAAGCCCTGACGTACCGTTTCTGTTAGCGCTAACACATCCTGAAAGCGGACTGCATGGCAAGTGCCACCGGCATCGCCCGGGCAGACCGCCCCTTCCGAGTCCAGAACCGCGGGTCCGGCTTTTAAAGCCCCACCCCTTATTGCTTTACCTGCCGGCAAGCGCAGATGCTTACCGGCTCAGCACCACTTCGCGGACAAACTCCGCGGAAGGAGAAAGTTGTGAGAATTAGGAAACTCCTGGGCGCCGTTGCAGTCGCTCTCGCAGTCACTGTGGGTGCCACAGGTTGCGGCTCCCGGGGCGGAGCAGCTGAAGCCGGGGCCGGGGCCTCGGCTAACCCCAGCGATTCCCTGGTGGGCATCTCTATGCCCACGCAAACTTCCGAACGCTGGATCGCCGATGGCGGGAACGTGGAAAAGTCCTTGAAGGAACTGGGCTACAAGACTGACCTGCAGTTCGCCAACGACGACATTCCCACCCAGGTGTCGCAGATCGAAAACATGCTCACCAAGGGAGCCAAGGCGCTGATCATCGCTGCCATCGACGGCACCACCCTGACCGATGTCCTCGCCAAGGCGAAGGAACAGAACGTCAAGGTCATTGCTTACGACCGCCTGATCAACGGCACCCCCAACGTTGACTACTACACCACGTTCGACAATTACACCGTGGGCGTGCAGCAGGCTACGTCGCTGCTGACCGGGCTTGGCCTGGTGGATGCCAGCGGCAAGAAGGTGGACGGCAAGGGCCCCTTCAACGTTGAGCTTTTCGCTGGCAGCCCCGATGACAACAACGCCAACTTCTTCTGGACCGGCGCCATGGACACCCTGAAGCCGTACATGGATGCCGGCACCCTCAAAGTGCCCAGCGGCCAGACCAAATTCGAGCAGGCAGCCATCCTGCGCTGGCAGGCACCCGTTGCGCAGAAGCGCATGGAGGACATCCTGACCGCCGCCTACAGCTCCGGCACCAAGCTCGACGGCGTGCTCTCCCCCTATGACGGGCTCTCCATCGGCATCATTTCGGCGCTGACCAGCACGGGCGGCTATGGCAAGGGCGACCTGCCGGTGGTCACCGGCCAGGACGCTGAAAAGGGTTCGGTGAAATCCATCATCTCCGGTGAGCAGTACTCCACCATCTTCAAGGACACCCGCCAGTTGGGTTCCCAGGCCGTGAAAATGGTTGACGCCGTCCTGAAGGGCAAGGAGCCGGAGGTCAACGACAGCAAGACCTACAACAACAAGGTCAAGGTAGTACCGGCGTTCCTGCTGAAGTCCGTGATCATCACGGCGGACAACTACAAGAAGGAACTCATCGACTCGGGCTATTACAAAGACGCCGACGTCAAGTAACCATCTTCGGGGGTTGCGGCCAGGCCACCCCGGCCTGGCCGCAACCCCTTCCCGTAGGGCCCCTGCAGCCGCAGGCCGGCCAAGTTTTTCAACCAGTCAGTGGGAATTGACGATGAACACACCCATTCTCCAAATGCGGGGAATCACTAAGACCTTTCCGGGCGTGAAAGCCCTCCAGGACGTCACCCTGGACGTCAACCGTGGCGAGGTGCACGCCATCTGCGGTGAGAACGGGGCGGGAAAGTCCACCCTCATGAAAGTGCTCTCCGGCGTTTACCCGCACAACTCCTTCGACGGTGAGATCCTCTTCGAAAACGAGCCCTGCAACTTCTCCGGCATCAATGACAGCGAGAAACGCGGCATCGTCATCATCCACCAGGAACTCGCCCTGAGCCCCTACCTGTCGATCGCCGAGAACATTTACCTCGGGAACGAGCAGGCCAAAAACGGCTGGGTGGACTGGCGGAAAACAAACCTGGAAGCGGCCAAGCTGGTGGCCCGGGTGGGGCTGGACGAAAACCCCGTGACTCCGGTACAGCACATCAGCGTGGGCAAGCAGCAGCTGGTGGAAATCGCCAAGGCCCTCTCGAAGGAAGTCAAGCTCCTCATCCTGGACGAGCCTACTGCCGCGCTTAACGACGAGGACTCGGGACACCTGCTGGACCTGATCCTCCACCTGAAGGGGCAGGGAATCACCAGCATCATCATCAGCCACAAGCTCAACGAAATCCGCAAGGTAGCTGACGCCGTCACCATCATCCGCGACGGCAAAACCATCGAAACGCTGCGCCTGGATGAAGGCCAGATCACCCAGGAACGGATTATCCGCGGGATGGTGGGCCGGGACCTGGAAAGCCTCTACCCGGACAGGAACCCGCAGATCGGCGAGGAAGTCCTCCGGATCGAGGACTGGTCCGTCAGGCATCCCCAGGACCACTCCCGGATGGTGGTGCACAACGCAAGCCTGTCCGTCCGCAAGGGCGAAGTGGTTGGCCTCGCAGGCCTGATGGGCGCAGGCAGGACCGAGCTGGCCATGAGCGTGTTCGGGCGCACCTACGGAACCGCGATGTCCGGGAAGGTGTACAAGTACGGCAAGGAAATCAACACCTCCACCGTGTCCCACGCGATCTCGAACGGCATTGCCTACGCCACCGAAGACCGGAAGCACTACGGCCTGAACCTCATTGAGGACATCAAGCGGAACATCTCCATGGCGGCCCTGCGGAAGCTGGTCAAGGGCGGCTGGGTGGACAAGAACCAGGAAACCATTGTCGCCAACGGCTACCGGAAGAGCATGAACATCAAGGCTCCGTCCGTGGCCGCCATCACCGGCAAGCTGTCCGGCGGAAACCAGCAAAAAGTGGTGCTGAGCAAGTGGATGTTCTCGGACCCGGACGTCCTGATCCTCGACGAACCCACCCGGGGCATCGACGTCGGCGCGAAATTCGAGATCTACACCATCATTGCCAAGCTGGCGGCCGAGGGTAAAGCGGTGATCGTCATTTCCTCCGAACTGCCCGAACTCCTCGGCATCTGCGACCGGATCTACACCCTCTCGGCCGGCCACATCACGGGCGAAGTTCCCATCGCCGAAGCCTCCCAGGAAACCCTCATGCACTACATGACCAAAGAGAAGGAATAGGACATGTCCGCCCTACGAGAATCACTCGGCTTCCTCACAAGCCGCCTCCGGCAGGTTGGCATCTTCGTTGCCCTGATCCTGATCGTCCTGCTGTTCCAGGTTTTGACCAACGGCATCCTCCTGGAACCCCAGAACGTCACCAACCTGGTGGTCCAGAACAGCTACATCCTCATCCTCGCCATTGGCATGGTGATGGTGATCATCGCCGGCCATATCGATCTCTCGGTCGGTTCGATCGCCGGATTCATCGGGGCCGTTGCCGGCGTAATGATCGTCCATTGGGGCTGGGCCTGGTGGATCGCCATCCCCGCCTGCCTCCTGGTGGGAGCACTGGTGGGCGCCTGGCAAGGTTACTGGATCGCCTACGTGGGCATCCCTGCGTTCATCGTCACACTGGCAGGCATGCTGATCTTCCGCGGCCTCACCCTGATCACTTTGAAGAACCAGCAGATCACCCCGTTCCCCGCCGAACTTCGGGCCCTGGGCGGCGGCTTCCTTCCGGACATCTCCGGCGGCAATTCAGTGCTGGAGTGGCTGACCGTCATCCTTGGCGTGGGTGCCACGGTCGCCCTGCTCGTCCAGGCACTCAAAGAACGCCGGATCCGGAGGAAGTTCGATCTGGAGAACGAACCGATGGCCTGGTTTGCCACCAAGACCACCTTTATCGCCCTCCTCATGCTGATCATCACGTTCCTCCTGGCCAGCTACCGCGGCACGCCGATCGTCCTGATCGTGCTGGCCGTCCTGGTCATCGCCTACACGGCCCTGATGAACAACAGCGTCTTCGGCCGCCACACCTACGCCATCGGCGGGAACCTCCACGCCGCTGAGCTGTCCGGCGTCAAGACCAAAGCCGTCACCTTCCGGCTCTTCGTCAACATGGGCGTCCTGGCAGCCTTGGCCGGCCTGGTCTTCACGGCCCGGCTCAATTCGGCCCAGCCGGCCGGCGGCACCGGCTTCGAGCTGGACTCCATCGCCGCTGCGTTCATCGGCGGCGCTGCCGTCCAGGGAGGCATCGGCACGGTGGCCGGCGCGATGATCGGTGGCCTCATCATGGGCGTGCTGAACAACGGCATGTCCATCCTGGGCCTCGGGACCGACTACCAGCAGCTCATCAAGGGCCTGGTCCTCCTGCTCGCCGTAGGCTTCGACATCTTCAACAAGAACCGCACCGGCGGCGGCACCAGCATCACCAGCCGCTTCAAGAAGAAGCCGGTTCCCCCGGCAGCCACTGACGCAGCGGCGCCTAAGGAGCCAGCCGCTCCGGTTCCGGCAAAGGCATCCGAGACTGTCTGACCCAAGGGGAAAGCCCAGCTACCGGACGGCCTGGTAGCTGGGCTTTTTCGCGTGGCGCGAAAGAGATTGGGCCTAGAAAGTGGATTCCCGGGTCACTCCGAACGGCACCTGGTCGCTCAGGGAGACCCGGAAGTGGCCGGGTTCCAGGCGGGTCACCAGGATGCCGTGGGTCCCGGCGCGGACTGCTAGGGCTTGCAGATCCTTCACGGCCGAGTTCAGCCGTTCCTCGATCTGGAAGGCGCTCTCGACCCGGATCTCGATGTGGTCAGCGGTTGCGGTGGGCATGTCCTAAACCTCTTTCCCGGCAGTGTGGATGACGCAGACGGTTCCTGCGGGGACCACTGCGGTGCCCGCGACGGTTTCGCCGCTGAGGAGGTCGCGGCCGGTGGCCGGGTACTCGGCGTCGGTCTCTGCATGGTTGATCAGGAAGGTGAAGGTGTCCGCCCCGGCGCTGCGGGACGCGACCTCCAGTCCGGCCGGCGGCCGGGGCACCGTTTCAATCCCTGAACTTTCGACGGCGTCACGCACCACGGCGGCGAGGTCGCCGCCGTCGAGCTTGGTGGAAACGTACCAGGCAGTCCCGCTGCCGAACGTGTTGCGGGTGACGGCCGGCCGTGAAGCTGCCGGGCCGTCAACGTAGTGGCTGACGACCGTGGCAGTGCCGGGATGGATCTCCTCGGCCCACACGGTCCCGGCGGCACCGCTGCCCAGCGTGACGGTCTGGTTCTCTCGGAGCGGCAGGAATTCGTGGATTTCCAGGCCGAGCACCTCGCGGAGGGCTCCGGGTGAGGCACCTGCCGGGACCGTATCGTTGGCGTCCACAATGCCGGAGAAGTAGGAAACCAGCAGGTGGCCGCCGCCGCGGACGTATTGTGCGAGGTTTGCCGCAGCCTTGTCCCCCACCAGGTAGAGGGCCGGGGCCAGGACCAGGCCATATCCGGAGAGGTCGGCTTCGGGGTGGGCGAAATCGACGCTGATGCCTGCCTGCCAGAGGGTGGTGTAATACGCCTCAATGCCTTCGCGGTGGTTGAGGTCGCTGCTGGGCCGCCATTCCAGGTCCTGGGCCCAGAAGGATTCCACGTCCCAAAGGATGGCCACCCGGGACTCCACAGTGGATCCCTTGGCGGCGGCGAGCTTCTTCAGGTCATCGCCCAAGTCCAGCACCTCGCGCCAGATCCGGGTACCGGTACCGGCGTGCGGAAGCATGGCGGAATGGAACTTCTCGGCACCGAACCTGGAGGCCCGGAACTGGAAGAACATCACCGCATCGGCGCCGCGGGCCAGGTGGGAGAGGCTGTTGCGTGCCAGTTCGCCGGGGCGTTTGGCGATGTTGCGGCCCTGCCAGTTCACGGCGCCGGTGGAGTGTTCCATCAGCATCCAGGGCCGGTTTCCCGCCAGGGAGCGGGTGAGGTCGGCGTCCATGGCAAGCAGGATGTGATTGTCCGTCCGCTGGGCCACCAGGTAGTGGTCGTTGGCGACGATGTCCACTTCCTTGCTCCACTTCCAGTAGTCAGCAGCCAGGCAGTTGGTGGCCATGAAGTTGGTGGTGACGGGGATGTCCGGAGTGTACCGGCGGATGACGTCCCGCTCATTGATGAAGCACTCAAGCAGGGCGTCTGAGGTGAAGCGGTGGAAGTCCAGGCGCTGGGCCTGGTTGCTGACGCTGGCGGAGAGCCGGGGCGCGTCGATCTCGTCCCATTCGCCGTACTTCTGTCCCCAGAACAGCGTGCCCCACGCGCGGTTCAGTTCGTCCAGTGTGCCGTAGCGGGCCTGGAGCCATTCGCGGAAGGCAGCCACGGAGTACTCGTCGTAGGAGTCGCTGACCGGTGCCCCGTACTCGTTGTGGACGTGCCACAGGACCAGCGCCGGATGCGCGGCGTACCTGCGGGCCAGCTGCTCCGTGATGTTGGCGGCGGCGCGGCGGTACTCGGGCGAGCTGGGGCTGGCCATTCCGCGGGATCCGTTGCCGAGGGTGACCCCCTCGCGGGTGACGGGGCGGGCCTGCGGGTACTTCTTCCAGAACCAGGCGGGCGGAGCTGCCGTGGGTGTGCCGAGGTCCACACTGATCCCTGCACCATGGAGGAGATCCATCAGATGGTCCAGCCATTCGAAGTCATACTCGCCTTCGCGCGGTTCCAGCAGCACCCAGGAGAAGATGCCGATGCTGACCAGGTTGATCCCGGCCTCCTTCATCAGCGCGATGTCCTCCACCCAGACCTCGCGCGGCCACTGCTCCGGGTTATAGTCCCCGCCGTAGCAAAGGCCGGCGGGGCGCTGGACCCAGGGCGCAGGTAGGCGCTCGGGTGCCGCCGCGGCCTGCGTCGCCGCGCGGTGAAGGACGTCTGTCATGGGGGATTCTCCTTAGGACTGTGTGCGGTCCCAGTTTTATCACAGCGTAAAGCACGAAGACCAGAGCAGCGCTCCTATTGACATGGCTCACACAGATGTGGATTACTGGAACCGCTCACAGTCATGCGGCCTAGGTTCGGATGAGGGTGATAATTCAGCGAAACCCGTTCAGCTTTTCGACAAGGAGGACGAAATGCGCAAGTCATTTCGTGCAGGCGCCGTGGCCATGCTCGCAGGGGCCGCAATGCTTACCGCAGGATGTTCCGGGAATTCCGGTTCGGACAACGGATCAGCAGCAAGTGATCCCAACCAAAAGGTGGAACTGACCTACTGGGCCTGGGCCCCCAACCTGGACAAGGTGGTGGAGGTCTGGAACGAAAAGAACCCCAACATCCACGTCACCGTCAACAAGCAGGACGGCGGCGACCCCGCCGTCACCAAGCTGCTCACCGCCGTCAAGGCCGGCAGCGGCGCCCCTGACCTGATCCAGGCCGAATACCAGAAGATTCCCACGCTGGTTGCGGCAGATGCCCTGGCCGATCTGTCCGGCACCGAAGCCAACGAAACCAAAAGCCACTTCCCCGAAGGCGTGTGGAACGACGTAACGCTGGGCGGCGACGCACTGTACTCGGTTCCGCAGGACACCGGCCCCATGGTCTTCTACTACCGTGCCGACGTCTTCGAAAAGCTCGGCCTCTCCGTCCCCACCACCTGGGATCAATACGCGCAGGCCGCCAAGGCCGTCCACGCCGCGGATCCCGAAGCTTACCTGGGCACGTTCTCCTCCAACGATGCCGGCTGGTTTACGGGCATGACCCAGCAGGCCGGAGCCTCATGGTGGGGTATTGACGGGGACGCCTGGAGCGTCAACATCGACAAGGAAGCCACCCAGAAGGTCGCCGGGTACTGGGGCGGGCTCGTGGAAGAGGGCATCATCGACAACAAGCCGATGTACACCCCCGAGTGGAACACGGCCCTGAACACCGGCAAGCAGGTCGGCTGGCTCAGCGCAGCGTGGGGTCCGGGCGTGCTCTCCGGCAACGCAGGTTCAACTGCCGGCCAGTGGAAGGTGGCCCCCATGCCGCAGTGGGATGCCGCAAAGCCCTCCACCGGAAACTGGGGCGGTTCCTCCACCGCCGTAACGTCGCAGTCCAAGAACCTTGACGCCGCCGCAAAGTTCGCCACCTGGCTGAACACCGATCCGGAAGCCGTCAAGGCCCTGGTCACCGAGACCGGCATCTACCCGGCCGACACCGAAGGTGCCAAGTCCGCGCTGACCGAGGCGCCCGGGTTCTTCTCCAACCAGCCCGATTTCTACGATGTGGTTGGCGGCGCCGCGCAGAGCGTGAGCTCCTTCACCTACGGGCCCAACGTCAATGTGGCCTACAACGCCTACAACGACCAGTTCGCCAAGGCTGCACAGTCCAAGCAGAAAAGCGCCTTCCTCGACGCCGTCAAGTCCATGCAGCAGGTCACCGTTGAGGACCTGTTGCAGACCGGCTTCACCGTCAAATAAGCCCTGCAAGTATGTAACAGACTCCGGTTCCGGGAGGGGCATCCCTTGGCCCCTCCCGGAACCGGCACCATCTTCAAGAATCCACAAGCTCCAATCCACACAAGGAAGTGCACCCGTGGCAATGACTGTGACCAAGCCCGGTCCGGCGGCAGATACCGCCGCCGGGACCACCAGGCGGGCGAAGAATTTCAAATCCCGGGTGCTCATCCCCTATGCGATGCTCGCCCCCGGCATCATCCTTTTCCTGGTCTTTATGGCCGCACCCATCGTCTACACGCTGGTGCTGAGCTTCCAGAAAAAGAAGGTCAGCGGCCTGGGGCTCGGCAAAGGCTCCCAAAGCCAGGTGTTCGCGGGCTTCGAGAACTACGTCAGCGCCCTGACTGACCCCGAGTTCCTGGGCAGCGTGCTCCGGGTGCTGCTCTACGGCCTGATACTGATTCCGCTGATGCTCGGCTTCGCACTGCTGTTCGCGCTCCTGCTGGACTCCCGGCGGACCAGGGCAGGCAGCTTCTCCCGCACCGCCATCTTCCTTCCCTACGCCGTCCCCGCCGTTATCAGCTCGCTGCTGTGGGGCTTCCTGTACCTGCCGGGAGTGAGCCCCTTCCACTTCCTGGCCCGGCAGTTCGGCGTCGCACTCCCCTCGCTGCTGGACCCGAACCTCGTGACATTCGCCATCTGCAACATCGCCCTCTGGGGCGGCGTGGGCTTCAACATGATCGTGATGTATACGTCGTTGAAAGCCGTTCCCAGCGAGATCTACGAGGCAGCCAAGCTGGACGGCTGCTCTGAAATCCAGACGGCCCTGCGGATCAAGATCCCGATCATCGCCCCGTCGCTGGTGATGACGGCATTGTTCTCGATGATCGCCACGCTCCAGGTCTTTGCCGAGCCCACCACCCTGCGCCCCCTGGCCAACAGCCTGTCCACCAGCTGGTCCCCTCTCATGCTGGTCTACCGCGACGCGTTCACGCGGAACGACGTGTTCTCCGCAGCCGCCACCAGCATCGTGATCGCCGCCGCCACCTTCATCATTTCCTTCCTGTTCCTGCGTGTTGTGCAGAAGCGGGCCTTCGGACAGGAGAACTGACCGTGACCACCCTCGCCCCGCGCCGGACCGCCAACGGAAAGTCACAGCGCAGCTCCATGCGTGTTGATTCAGTCCAGGAGAAACCGAGCTACCTGTCCACGGGAATCCTGATCCTGGGCGCACTGTACTGCCTGTTTCCCGTGATCTGGGTGGTGGCAGCCGCCAGCAAGGACGGCACTGAGCTGTTCTCCACCTTCACGCTGGCCCCCAGCACCCACCTGTGGGACAACATCGTGGCCCTGACCGAATACCGCGACGGCCTGTTCTGGCGCTGGATGGCCAACACTGCGCTCTACGCCGGTGTGGGCGCCATCCTCTCCACCTGGGTCTCGGCGCTGTCCGGCTACGTCCTGGCAAAGTTCGAGTTCCCCGGCAAGGCAGGGATCTTCAAGGTCCTGCTGATGGGCGTGCTGGTCCCCGGCGTCATCCTGGCCATCCCCCAGTACCTGATGCTCGCCCAAGCCGGCTTGACCAACACCTACTGGTCGGTGCTCCTGCCGCAGATCATCAGCCCCTACGGCATCTACCTCGCCCGGATCTACGCTGCCGCATCTGTGCCCGGGGATGTTATCGAGGCGGCCCGCACCGAAGGCGCCAAGGAGATGTACATCTTCAACCGGATTGCCGCACCCATGATGCTGCCCGGCCTGGTGACCATCTTCCTCTTCCAGTTCGTGGCCATCTGGAACAACTTCATGCTGCCGTACATCATGCTGGGCGACGACCACCTGTTCCCCATCACGGTGGGCCTGAACGGGCTGCTGAACCAGGGCGCCTCCGCACCTGCCCTCTACACCCTGGTCCTGGCCGGCGCCCTGCTGTCGATCGTCCCGCTGGTCATTATGTGCCTCCTCCTGCAGCGCTACTGGCGGGTCGACCTCGCCGCCGGCGCTGTCAAGGCCTAGTCCTCGATAGGCTGTCAACCATGACTCAACCCACCTCCCGGCCGAGGCCAAAGATCGACGACGTGGCCAAAGAAGCCGGAGTCTCACGCGGCACAGTTTCCCGCGTGCTGAACGGCGGACACTGGGTCAGCCCGTCCGCCCTGGAGGCCGTCAACGCCGCCATCAAAAAGACTGGCTACCGGGTCAACCCGCATGCCCGGAACCTGGCCACCAACCGTGCCAACTCCGTGGCATTCCTGCTGACCGAAACGCATGACCGCCTGTTCGAAGACCCCAACTTCGCCGTCCTCCTGCGCGGGGCCGCCGATGCGCTGGCAGTCCACGACATCCCGCTGGTCCTCATCCTGGCGGGCACCGATGACGAACAGCGCCGCGCCACGGAATTCCTCACCTCGGGCCATGTGGACGGCGTACTGCTGGTCTCATCCCACGCCACCCGCAAGGGGATCATCTCGAACATCATTTCCGCGGGCATTCCCGCCATCTCCTGCGGAATCCCGTTGGGGTTCGAAAAGAAGATGGGCTACGTTGCGGCCGACGACTACGAAGGTGCCCGGGACGTCCTGCGCTACCTCCAGGACGCCGGCCGCCAGCGGATTGCCACCATCACCGGGCCGCAGGACACCTCCGGCGGCATCCGCCGGCTTGAGGCCTACCGCGACCACCAGGGCGCGGACCTTGATGAAGCCCTGATCGTCCACGGCGACTACAGCAAGGAAAGCGGTGCCAAGGGCATGCGGGAACTCCTCAACCGTGCTCCCGGCATCGACGCCGTTTTCGCCGCCAACGACCTCATGGCCCTTGGCGCCATGGAGGTTCTGCACGAGGGCGGGCGGCGCACCCCCGAGGACGTCGCCGTCGTGGGCTTCGATGACATCAGCGCGTCCTCGGCTGCCACGCCGGCGCTGACCACCGTGCGCCAGCCGTTCGAGCGGATCAGCGAGGAAATGGTCCGGCTGCTCCTGGACGTCATCGCGGGCAAGCGGCCCGCGGCCATCACCATCCCCACGGAGCTGGTGGTCCGGGAGTCCGCGTGACCCTCCTGAGGTGAGCGCTGAACAACAGAAGCGGACGACGGCGGGACCTCCCGCCGTCGTCCGCTTCTGTTATGTGCGCTTCTGTTATGTGCGCTGCTGTTATGTGCGCTGCTGTTATGTGCGCTGCCCGGAGGCTGGTGCTAAACCTTGGCGCCGAAGCTGAGCAGGACCTTCCCGGATTCCGCAGAGTTCCGGGCCACGCCGAAGGCTTCCAGCGCGTCCTCCACCGGGTATTCGTGCGTGATGACGGGCTCAATGTGCAGCGAGCCGTCAGCGAGGGCGGCAATGACGTCGTCGATCTCGTCGTTGAACCGGAACGAACCCTTCAGCTCGAGTTCCCGCGTGATGGCCAGCGAGATCAGCACCGGCTGCGGCCCCGTGGGCAGCAGCCCCACCATCACCACGGTGCCGCCGCGGGTGGCGCCCTGGATGGCGGACGCCAGGCCGTGGTGGTTGCCGGAGGATTCAATCACGACGTCGGCCTCCACGGCGGCGATGGCCTCGGCATCACCGGCGGTGATCACCTGGTCCGCCCCCACGGCTTGGGCGATCTCCAGCGGCTTGGCGTGCATGTCGACGGCGGTGATGCGGCTTGCGCCGGCCCGTTTCAGGACCGCGACGGCAAGGGCGCCGATAGGGCCGCTTCCGATCACCAGCGCGGACTTTCCGGCCACGTCACCGGCCCTCGCCACTGCGTGCCAGGCCACCGAGGCCGGCTCGATCAGGGCGGCGGTGCGGAGATCGATGCTGTGCGGCAGGGTCCGCAGCATCCGGGTCGGCAGGTTCACGTAGCGGCTGAACGCGCCGTCCTTGTGCGGGAACCTCGCGGCGCTGCCCAGGTACGTGCAGCCGGGCGAAAGGTTGGGCCGGTCCTCCGGGTAGCGCGCCGCGCCAGGACCGGGCGTGGCGGGGTGGACCGCCACCGGGGTGCCCGCGGCCGGACCGGTGCCGTCAGCAGCGGCACGGACCACCGTCCCGGAAATCTCGTGGCCCAGCACCAGGGGCGCCTTCAGGATGGATTCGCCGGCTGCGCCGTGCAGCCAGTAATGCAGGTCCGAGCCGCAGATGCCGCCGTAGTGCACCTCGATCACAGCCTCGTCCCGGGCCGGAGCGGCGAGGGTCAGTTCATCGATCCGGAGATCGTTCGCGGCATGGGCCACCACAGCCGGGCCGGTAATGGGCAGTGATGTATCCAGGGACATCAGACCACCACCGTCATTCCGCCGTCGATGAAGATGGTCTGGCCGTTGACAAAGTCAGAACCGCTGGAGGCCAGCCACACGACAGGCCCCGCGAGGTCCTGCACGGTCCCCCACCGGTTGGCCGGGGTGCGGCCCAGGATCCAGGAGTTGAACTGCTCGTCGTCCACCAGGTTCTGCGTCATCTCGGTGTGGATGTAGCCCGGAGCGATGCCGTTGATCTGCAGCCCGGACGCCGCCCACTCCGCGGTCATGGCCCGGGTCAGGTTCCGCAGACCGCCCTTCGCGGCAATATAGGGCGCGATGGTGGGGCGGGCGAGGTCCGTCTGGACCGAGCAGATGTTGATGATCTTCCCGTGCCCGCGCCCGATCATGAACCGGGCAGCCTCCCGGCCCACCAGGAACGCGCTGGTCAGGTCAGTGGAGATCACCCGTTCCCAGTCCTTCACATCCAGGTCCAGCATCGGCACCCGGTGCTGGATCCCGGCGTTGTTCACCAGGATCTCCAGCGGCCCCACGTGGTCTTCCACCCAGGCAACGCCGCGCGCGGCCTCGGCGTCATTCGTGACGTCGAAGGCCACACTGTGCACCCGGCCCGGCGCGAAGTCCGCAGCCATGGCCGACGCGGCGTCCTTGAGCCGCTCCTCATTGACGCCGTTCAGCACCACTGTTGCACCGGCGTCGGCCAATGCCCTTGCCAGGGCGTTGCCGATCCCGCGGCTGGAACCGGTGACCAGCGCAACCCGGCCGGTCAGGTCGAAAAGTGAGCTCATGCGAACGGACCTTCCTGGACGAGGTTGGCCGGAGCCTGGCCGGCGGCCAGCGCCTCGAGCTGCTTCCGGAGGAGCTTCAGGATCCGCGGCTGGAACGCCGAGGCGTTGCCGCCCACGTGCGGCGTGATCAGGGCGTTCGTGGTGGACCAGAGAGGGTGGTCCTGCGGCAGCGGCTCGGGATCAACAACGTCGATGGCGCACTGCAGGCGGCCGGACAGGACTTCCTTGGTCAGCGCGGCGGTGTCCACCACGGAACCGCGGCCCACGTTCACCACCAGGGCACCGTCCGGCAGGGCAGCCAGGACCTCTTCGCCGATCAGCTGGTGGGTGTGCTCGTTCAGGGGCAGCACCGAAACCAGGATGTCGTGCGAGGCGGCGAGCGCGGCCAGTTCGGAGGACGCGTGGACCTGGCCGTGCTCATCCGTCCGGGCCGAGCTGCCCACCCGGGTAATGGAGACTTCGAAGGGCTCCAGCCGGCGCGCAATCTCGTGCCCGATTCCGCCCACGCCCACCAGCAGCACCTTGCGGTCCGCCAGCGACTGCCGCCGCTCCGGCCGCCACAGCCCGTACTGCTGGTCCCGGACGGCCTGGTCGATGCCCCGCAGCTTGGCGAGGATCAGGCCGATGGCAAGCTCCGCCGTCGCCGCCGCGTGGACTCCCGAGGCGTTTGCCACTCCGGCTGCCGGGCCGGCAGCCTCAATCACGCCGTCGTACCCCGTGGACTGGGTCTGGACGAACTTCAGGTCCTGCACCCTGGCCAGGGACCCCAGCACTGCGCCGGCGTTGATGTACGGCAGGATGACGCCGTCGATCCCAGCCAGCGTCCCGCCGTCGGGATCCTCATTCAGGTCCCAGACCACTCCCCGCAGCCCGGCGGGCAGGGGTGAGAGATCGTCGAGGAGCTGCTGGTCGGGGAAGCTGACGGTGCGGACTGTTTGCATCGGGAACCTATCAATCGGTGGAACTGGTTGGCGTGGCGGTGGCTAGCGCCGGTCGAACGTGAGGCCGCCGGGCACCTGGAACGTGGGCATCAGTTCAAGCATGCCAACATTTACGTGCCGGGGTGTTTCGATGGCGTAATCCATGGCGTTGACGATGTCATCGGTGGTCAGCGATTCGTAGCCCTCGTAGTAGGTCTTCCACGCCTCTTCCATGGCCTCCGGCGTTCCGCCCATGTTGCGGCCGAAGATTTCGGTCTCCACCCGGCCGGGGCAGATCTCGGTGACGCGGATGCGCTTGCCCACGGTGTCGTTGCGGAGCTGGCGGGAGATCTGGTGCACCGCGGCCTTGGTGGCGTGGTAGACCGTGTGGCCGTAGAAGTTGTACACGCCGGCGATGGAGCTGACGTTGATGACGTGCCCGCGGTCGCGTTCCACCATGCCCGGCAGCACCAGCCGGGTCAGCTGCAGCAGGCCGCGGAGGTTCACGTCGATGAGTTCGTCGATGTCGCCCTCGCTGGAGTCCAGGATGTTGCCTGGCCGGGAGACGCCGGCGCAGTTCACCAGGATGTCCACTTCAAGGCTTCCGACGGCGGCAGTCAGGGCCGCGGTGTCCGTCAGGTCCACCACGTGGGGCACCGCGCCGGTTTTGTCCGCGAGTTCCTTCAGGCGGTCCTCGTTCCGGGCTACGGCGTGGACGGTGAGTCCGCGCTTGGCCAGGCGTTCGGCGATGGCGGCACCCATGCCGGTGGAGGCACCGGTCACCAGGGCGGTTGAGTAGTCAGAAAAAGTCACGGATATCTCCTGTGGGCAGCTCGGGGCTGCGGTGGTAGTTGTCTCGGGAAAGGTCAGGCGTCGCGGAGCGGCAGGTGCGCCCGGTCCTTCACCGTGCTGACGGCGGCGAGCGTGCCCAGTGCGGTAATCACGGCGTAGAAGGCGGGCATGTAGATGTTGCCGGTGGACGAGATCAGCCAGGTCATCAGCAGCGGGGCGGTGCCGCCGAAGAGTGCCGAGGAGATGTTGTAGCCCAGGCCGTAGGCGGAGTAGCGGACGCGGGTGGGGAAGAGTTCCACGATCAGGATGTGGATCACTGCCGTGTGGCCGGCGAAGACCACTGCCATGATGCAGGCACCCAGGATGGCCAGGGCCATCTCGCCGGTGGCGATCAGGGCGTAGGAGGGGATGCCCAGGACGGCCATGGCGATGGCGGAACCGGCGATGACCTTCTTGCGGCCTACCCGGTCAGAGAGTGCGCCCATAAACGGGATGGCGATGCAGATGACCACCAGGCTGCAGGCGGTGACCAGCAGTGCCTCGCCGATGGTGAAGTTGAGCTGCTTGCCCTTGAGGAAGGTGGGCATGTAGGAGAACAGGACGTAGTAGCCGGAGCCGTTCATCAGCGGGATGAACAGGGCCAGCAGCATGGCGCGGCGGTGCTCTGCGGAGGCGAAGGCTTCCTTGAGCGGGTTCTTGGACAGTCCGCCTTCTTCCTTGAGCTTCTGGAAGTTGGGGGTGTCCGCGATGGCCTTGCGGATGTACCAGCCGATGATGCCCATGGGGATGGCCACCAGGAACGGAATGCGCCATGCGAACGCACCGAACCCGCCGCCGTCGATCGCTGCCTGGGTGAGCCAGGGGGACATGGAGAAGGCAACCAGCGTGCCGGTGAGCAGTGCCGCGAAGGAGGCGATCTGGGCGTAGGAGGTGATGATGCCGCGCTTGCCTTCAGGGGCGTGCTCGGCGAGGAAGGTCATGGCGCCGGCAGCTTCGCCGCCCACGGAGAAACCCTGCAGCAGCCGGAGCAGCACCAGCAGGATGGGCGCCGCGATCCCGATGGCCGCGTAGTTGGGCAGCAGGCCGATGCCGGCTGTTGCCACGCTGATCAGCAGGATGACGAAGACCAGCAGCTTTTGCCGCCCTATCCTGTCGCCCAGGTAGCCGCAGACCACGGCGCCGAGGGGGCGCACGAAGAAGGAGACGGCGTAGCCGGCGAAGACGAACAACAGGGCGTTGTCCGGGTTGCCGGGAGCCAGGAAAACAAGGGCCAGGGTCCCCGCCATGAAGGCGAAGATGCCGTTGTCATAAAGTTCCACAAAGATGCCGACGCAGCCGGCCGTGACGACCTTGCGGGTCTGCTTGCTGCTGAGCCGCTCTTGGTGCGGCTGGGCCGCATGCGTAGAAGTGGACATGGCTTTCCTTACTTAAGGGGATGGTAACAAGGGTTTGACGCTGGGGCGAGGGTGTTTAGCTTCCTGCTGCCGGCGCGAGCCGGGGCCAGCCTGGTTGGTTGCCGTAGTGGTTGCCTGGTTGGGTGCTTGATTGGTTGCTTGGTTGGTTGCCTGGCTGGTTGCCGACGCCCAGGAGGGCGAAGACGGTACTGACGGTGGAGCGGAGTGTTTCCAGTTCCCGGAGCGCTGCGCGGTATTTGGCTGTTGCTTCCGGGACGGAGGTTCTTCGGAAGGTGATCTTGTGGCCGGGGCGGGCCTGGGCAAGGACGTCCAGCGAGCGGCTGGTGACCACTGCCAGGACGGGGTAGCCGGCGGTGACCCCCCGGCCCCGGTGCAGCACCAGGAGCTCTTCCCGGGACGGCACCTCGATGGCGCCCACCGGGACGCCGCGGGACAGCACCTCCGCCGTGGACTGGCGTTCGGGAAGGGCCCCGCCCAGCCGCAGGCCGATGTGGTTGCTCCGGGCGCTGACGGTGTACTCGGTGTTGTAGAGCAGGTCCGCAGTGCCGCCGAACTCCTCCACATCGGGTCCGTCCGTCACTTCCACCACGGCCGTGCTGGTGAATTGCGGCCGGGTGAGGCCCAGGCGGAAGAGGGGAAGGTCGAAGTATGGCTGGCGGATGGGCGGAACGTTGCGGAAAGTCTTCAGTTCCGTGCCTTCGATGAGCCGCAGGCCGAAGCCGACGACGGTGTCCGGCGCGCAGCTGCCCAGCAGGACAGGGGCTTCCACTGAGCCGTGGACGGCGATGTAGGCGCGGAGGCCGCCGTCGATCCTTCGGAGCGCCACCGTCTCCCCCGCCCTTACGGACACCGGCTCCCACTGCTGGCACTCGCGCCCGCCCACCGTGAGGTGCAGGGGTGCTCCGGTGACGGCGATGAGGAGGTCCGTAGTGGCCCGCATGCGGAAATCCAGTGCGGTGACTTCCAGCAGCGGGGCGTTGTCCGGATTGCCGGCAAGGATGTTGGCGGCGCGGGCCGAGAACTGGTCCAGCGCGCCGTTCACGGGCAGCCCGAACCGGGGTCCGCGGAAGCGTCCCAGGTCTGTTACCACTGAGTTGCCGGGCTGCTGGATGACCAGGCTCATTGTGTCGCCTCCAGTTTCCTGCCGGCGTACTTCGCGAACTCTTCGGGCTGGATCTGTTGGAAGCGCAGGGTGTCGCCGGGGACGTAGGGAACCAGTGGTTCGGCGGCGACGTCGAGGACTGTCAGGGGGGTTTGGCCGATGACGCACCAGCCGCCGGGGGCCGCAGCCGGGGCAATTACTGCCTGCCGGCCGGCCACCGATACTGCCCCTGCGGGCACGGACAGCCTGGGGTCCTTGAGGCGGGGCACAGGGAAGGGGAAATCGGGGCCGTCCATCATGGGCGAGCCGGCGGGGGCGCCCAGGCAGCGGATCACGTAGGACTTGGTGGTGTGAAGGGCGATGATGTCCTCGACGGAGAGCTGCTGTTGTTCGGCAACGCGCTCCAGGTCCGGGCCATATTCGCCGCCATACACCACGGGAACAAGGAATTCGCGGGGTTCCCGGGCGGGGGCGCCGGTGAATTCGAGCTGGCGCAGGCCCAGAAGGACGAAAGCCCGGACCTGGCGCGCTGAGGTGACGCCGGGATCGAATTCCACGAGAAGTGAGTCGTAGGTGGGCACTGCCCCGTGGACGCCGTCGAAACCGGCAGCGTCCAGCCAGCCGGCGAGGGCATGGACCGTCGCCCAGTTTGCCTCCCGGTCCGGGGAGGACGTGACGACGCGGAGGGCGGCGTCACCGGATTCGAACACCTCCACCGGAGGCTGTGCTGGCGTTGGGGTGGCGGGCATGTCAGGCGGCTTTCACTTTGGCGGCGAGGACCTGGGCGAGCGGTGCAATGGTGACGCCGGCGCGTTCCAGTTCAGCGCGGACCTGGCGGGCCAGCTGGACGGCGCCCGGGGTGTCCCCGTGCAGCAGGATGGTGTCGGCAACGATCGGGAGGTCTGTTCCGGCAACGGTTTCGATGACGCCTTCGCAGACCATCCGGATGGTGCGCTCAACAATGGCCGAAGGATCATGGATGACGGCGCCGGGACGGCTGCGCGGCACCAGGGTGCCGTCCGCTTCGTAGGCGCGGTCTGCGATGCCCACGATGCCCACAGGGAGCTGGCGGGCTGCGGCGGCATCGGCGAGTTCGCCGTCCTGGGCGAGGACGATGAGATCCGGGTTGATGCGGGCGGCCGCGTCAGCCACGGCTTCTGCATAGTCGGGGCGCGTGGCCACGAGGTTGCCGAGGCGGCCGTGCGGTGCAAGATGGACGACGCCGGCGCCATGGTAGGCGGCGAAAGCGCTGAGGGCTCCGAACTGGTACAGGACGTCGTTGCGGACTTCGTCTGCGGTGAGGTCCATGGCGCGGCGGCCGAAGCCCCGGAGGTCCGGGAAGCTCGGGTGCGCCCCGATGCTGACGCCGCGGCGCACGCATTCGGCCACGGTGGTGTTCATGATGTCCGGATCTCCAGCGTGGAAGCCGCAGGCGATGTTGGCGCTGGACACCACTTCGAGCAGGGCTGCGTCGTCGCCCATGGAGTAGGCACCGAAGCCTTCTCCGAGATCTGCCACGAGATCAACTGTGGGTCCCATCTGAGCCCTCCTTGGGTGTTTTGGCGCAGCGCTGTACAGCGGCACAGCGCCTGTTGCCTGAAGCGGAAGTGGTGGGGACCAGCCTGTGGGGCTCTGGTCCGGTTGCCTGGGTTGCCGGGCTTGTAGAAAAAAGTCTGACACCGGGACTTTGATCACACAAAGACGTAATCCATGTCACGGGATAGGCGGGGGTTATGACCGCCGGACTGTGGCATAGAGAGTCCATATGTCACCTCCTCCACTAAAGGCCTGTTGCCCGCCAATTCCGGTTATCGATCGCCTTCAAGGTAAGTGCCGTACATTTCCGGAATGTTAAAAGGAATGGCTCGGAGCAGTCAACCATTTACTTATGCAAAAAGCATCTGACGCCATCAGGAAATTGCATGATTGGCCGGGGGTAGAATGACTGATTAGTGAATTAGCGTTCAGGACAGCGATGTTCCCGACAGGCCGGACAGGCGAGTTCTGGACAGCGACGATCTGAACAGGGAGAGGGCGGCCATGGATACGCGAAAGCTTGCGTACTTTGTCCAGATCGTGGATTCGGGAAGCATCACCAAGGCGGCCGCGGCGCTGCATGTGGCCCAGCCGGCACTGAGCCAGCAGGTCTCTGCCCTGGAGACCGACCTGAAGCAACGGCTGCTGATCCGCAGCAAACAGGGTGTGGTGCCCACTGCTGCAGGCCACACCCTGTACCGGCACGCACAATCCATCCTGCGCCTCGTTGACCAGGCCCGGCAGGACGTTGCCAAGTCCGGGGCAGCCCCTTCCGGCCGCGTGTCTATCGCCATCGCGCCGTACAGCATGGCCTCCAGCCTGACTCCCCGGATCATCAGCGAAGTGGCGCGCAAATACCCGGACATCGTCCTGCACGTTACGGAGATCTATGGCGGCGTCCTCAGCGAGGCCATCAAGAATGGCCGGCTCGACATGGCCCTCATCTACGAGCCCGGCCCCATCCGTGGCGTGCTGTTCACCACCATGATCGTGGAGGACCTCCACTTTGTGGTCAATGCCAACCGGGAGGACGTCAATCACGCGGACGGCGAGATCTCCCTGGAGGAAGTGGCCCGCCACGGACTCTTCCTGCCCGAACAGATCCACACTCTTCGCCAGGCTGTCCAGGCGGGGCTCACCAGCAAGGGGCTTGAGCTGCGGCTGGTGGGCGAGGTGGAATCCGTTCCGTCACTCGCCCGGTTGCTGCGCGCTGACCTGGGTGCCACCATCATGCCCAAGTCCGCAGCTGATGCCCTGTTCCACGAGGAGGACTTCAACGTCCTGCGGATCGTGGACCCGGCCCTCCAGTGCAAAATCGCCCTGTGCACCCCGGACCACGATCCCCTCTCCGAAGCGGCGTCCGCAGTCCTGCTGGTCCTGAAGGAAATGCTTCAGGAAATGCTCAACAATAAGTACGCCCGCTAGTTTCCATAGCCCTCGCTTATTGGGTCACGCGTCTTTGGTCTTAGCGCTGCTTCACGGTGGATCCTAAAATAAATTCAAGGCCGGAATTTATGGCCGATTCAATCCTTGAAGAATTAATTGGAGTACGCCGTGAAAAAGATAGATACGTTGCGGAGAATTGGCGGTAAGGGTCTGGGCCTGATGGCCAAAACTGGATTCCACTGCCCGGCGAATGGATTCTGGCGTCCAGAGGACCGCTCGATGGACCCTATTTTCGTCTTCGAGGGCAGCCTCATGCCGGCAGGCAGGGGCGGGTCCACGGTCTGGCTGCTGGAGGACGCCATGTTCGGGCCGCCGGAGTACCCGCTTCCGGCACGTTAGAAGGCTCTTCCGCGGAAAGCTGCCAATTCCATATCCGGCCCCGCTTCTTCCGTCTGACCTGCGTTTCCCCAGGCCTGCCCCTTCCCTATCCAAGCCTGTCTTTTCGTATCGGGACCTCCCCTTCCTGTCTCGGTTTCCTGCCCACTCCGGCGCTTGCTCCCAATCTGGACAATGGCGACCGTCCGGGTCATCCCATCCCCGGCCCCTCTCTCGCCAAATTGTCAGACCCCCTTGCCATGATTGATGCATGGGGAAAGCGGCGGTGGTGAAGGCGTTTGAGGACATCAAGGCCGCCCTTGCCGTGCTCAATGCCGAGGCGGAGGGCTGTGGGTCGGAGCCGTTCTCGGATGCTGATCCGCTGGCCGGTTTGGCTGATGGGTGCCTGGACATTCTTGCCGGGGCGCGGGTGGTGGAGGCCGGGTTCGCCGCTTTGAAGGCCAGGGCTGCCGTGACGTACTCGGACACTGTTCAGGCCGTTGCGGGGCCGGACACACCGGTGCAGGCACTGGAAATGGCTGTCGCCGCGGAAATCGGCGCCCTCCTGGCCGTCGGTCCCCGGGCAGCCGGCGCGTTCCTGGCCGCCTCCCACACGGTCGCGAAGGAGTTGCCGCTGGCGTTCTCGGCGTTGCAGACAGGAACGATCACCTGGCCGCACGCCCTGGTCATGGCGGAGGAAACCGCCGGCCTTGACCCCGCCGGCGCCGCCGCACTCGAGGCCCACTTCCTGGACCCGGACCTGCCCAGGCCGGCCACGGCCGCCCCGATCGGGGAGCTGCCCGCGTACCGGCTCCGTGCCAAGGCCAGGAACTGGCGGGAACGCCACCACCCCGAATCCATCGAGAAACGCCATGCCAAGGGTGTGGCGGACCGGCGGGTGGAATACCGGCCGGATCGGGACGGGATGGCCTGGCTGTCCGCCTGCCTGCCCGCGGACCAGGCCATGGCGGGCTGGAACCGGCTCACCGCCCTCGCCCGCGGGATGCAAGGACCCGACGAGTCCCGCACCCTCACCCAGTTGAAGGCCGACAAGTTCACCGATGCGATCCTTGGCAGCGGCTACAACGCCGGGTCTGCCGGTGCAGGCGGTGACGACTCCGGTGCGGCGGCTGGCCCGTCGTCGCGGATCCAGGCGCAGGTGCTGGTCACCGTGCCGGTATTCTCCCTCCTGGGCATCACCGACGAACCGGCAAACCTGGACGGCTACGGCCCGATCCCGCCTTCCATGGCCCGGCGGCTAGTTGCTGAAGGTGCCGGTTCGTTCTATCGCGTGCTGGTGGATCCGCGGGACGGGGCGCCGCTGGAAATCGGCCGTACAAGCTACCGGCTCACCAAGGCCATGAAAAAAGCCCTGCAGCTCAGGGACGGGAAATGTACCTTCCCCGGCTGCAACAACCCCTCCCTGGACAACGAGGCAGACCACCTTCAAGCCTGGCAACACGGCGGCACCACCGGGATCAGTAACCTGGCCCAGCTCTGCCCGAAACATCACCGCCTCAAACACGTCACCGGCTGGACGCCCACCACGGCCACCCAAAACGAACCACCGGGCTGGACCTCACCCACCGGCCGCCACTACAAAGCCGAACACCACGACTGGGACCCACCACACTGGCCTGCCCAACTACAGTCCGCGACTGGGGATCCGCCGGACTTTATCTACCTTGGGCTCTCCCCAGGCGAAGAAGCACTCGAGTGGTTCCTGCACGCCCCACCCGCCTGACTCGTTGCTGGGTTCCGGGTTTCGACAAGCTGAACCACCGGGACGCAGTGCAGCCGCCGCAGGACCAGATCCGCGGCGGCTGCACTGCTACTTCAGGCTGGAATTCGCCGCCTCCTAGGCCTGCTCGACCAGCAGTCCCTTCGCCTTCAACACATCCGTGAGGTTGCACAGGTCGATGGTGGTGCCGCCAGCCTTGTACAGGCTGATGAGCTCGCGCTCGGCGTCGTCGCGTTCCTGCGAAAGACGGATAACTTCCTCGATCTCGTCCTTGCGGACCACCACAACACCGTCGGCGTCGCCGCGCAGGACGTCGCCGGGGTAGATGATCTCGTCGCCGAACACTACCGGGTGGTTGATGGGGCCGATGGTCTCTTTGACGGTGCCCTTGATGGACACGCTGCCGGAGAAGACGGGCAGCCCAAGCTCAATGAGGTCCTGGGTGTCGCGGACACCGGAGTCCGTCACCAGGCCGGCCAGGTCCTTGGCTTTCATGGCGTTGCCGAGGACATCGCCGAAAGTCCCGGCTTCCTCGTACTCCCCCGCGGCGGCCAGGATCACGTCGCCGGGCTGCGCGTAGTGAATGGCCACCTGCAGCATGAGGTTGTCCCGTGGGGCGCACCGGACCGTGGTGGCAGGGCCGCAGAAGGACATGGACCTGTCGATGGGCTTGATGCGGGAGCTCAGCGCGCCCTTGCGCCCCTGTGCCTCATGAATGGTGGCCGACGAGAACTTCGCGAGCCGGCTTACGGCGTCGGCGCTGGGGCGGTCGATGTTGGTTTTAACGTGAATCACGGCATTTTTCCTTCGGTGGGTTGGGTCAGTTGAGGGCCCGGACGGCCTTGTCGATGGCAGCGATGGACTCCTCGATGACGTCCAGGCTGGTGGCGTAGGAGATGCGGAAGTACGGGCCCAGGCCATAGGCCGATCCCTGGATGACCGCCACGGAGGCGGCCTCCAGCAGGTAGAGCGTGAAGTCCTGGTCGTCGCTGATGACTTCGCCATCCGGCGTCGTCCTGCCAATAACCCCCGAACAGTTGACGTAGGCGTAGAAGGCGCCTTCCGGCGTCGTGCAGGACAAACCGTCGACGGCGTTCAGGCTGGCCACTGCCGTATCCCGCCGCTTGCGGTACACCTCCAGGCTGTCCCGGACGAAGCCCTGGTCGCCGGTCAGCGCCGCGACGGCGGCGGCCTGGCTCACGGAGGATGGGCAGGACGAGATCTGGGACTGCAGCTTGTTGATGGCGGCAATCACCGGAGCCGGTCCGGCCGCGTATCCCAACCGCCAGCCGGTCATGGCGTAGGCCTTGGATACGCCATTGACGGCGAGGACGCGGTCCTTCAGTTCGGGGGCTACTTCCACCAGGCTGGTCAGCTTGCCGTCGCCAAAGTAGATCTGGTCGTAGATTTCGTCGGTGAGGACGGAAACGTGCGGGAAGCCGGCCAGGACATCGGCGAGCGCCCGCAGTTCGGCCGGTGAGTAGACGGCGCCGGTGGGGTTGGACGGTGCGTTGAGGATGACCCACTTCGTGCGGTCGGTCAGTGCACCGGTCAGCGCGTCGGGCGTGAGCTTGAAGCCAACGTCCTCGCCGCAGGGAACCACCACGGGGGTGCCGTCATTGGCCAGCACCATGTCCGGATAGGAAACCCAGTAGGGGGCGGGGACAATCACTTCGTCGCCGGCGTCGAGCGTTGCCATGAATGCGGTGAAGATGACCTGCTTGGCACCGCCGCCGATGGTGATCTCGGCAGGGGTGTACTCAAGGCCGGTCCGCTGCGCCAGGGTCTGGAGGATGGCCTTCTGCAGGGCAGGGGTGCCGGTGACGGACGTGTATTTGGTTTCGCCGCGGCTAATGGCTTCAACCGCTGCTGCCTTGATATGCGCCGGGGTATCGAAGTCCGGCTCGCCAACCGTGAGATCGAGGATGCGGCGCCCTTCCGCCTTCAGTTCACGTACACGGGCGGCGGCGGCCACGCTGGCCGAAGACTTGATGCGGGACACCCGCGCTGCAGGGACAAATTCAGGCATGGTCTTTTCCTAGGGAGTCAGGAGCGAGCGGTACTCGTTTCTTCGACACTAGGGAAATCCGGCGGGTATGGATAAGACCAATACTGCGTGGACGGATAAGCGTCCCTTATGGCTGGCAAGCCCATACTTTCCCGTTATGGGTCCACTCACAATTGGTATTTCCGGCGCGCATCGGACACTGCCTAGCCTCGAAGGTGACCCATCGGGGTACGTGGCCCATCCGGCAAAATTCCAACCGAGGAGTGACCTTGGCCGTTATGCACCATGGCGACGCCGGCTACTACCGCTACCGCGGAATGCCAAGGCCTGACAAGCCGGCCGTAGACGCGGAGAAGATCCGGACGCTGCTAAAGGCGAACCGGCAGCGGCTTGCCTTCAATGCCAGCAGCAGCCGCCCCCTGTCCGCCCGGCTGAACCAGCACGTTGCGCAGGCGCTCCGGGACGGCGTCAAGGTCACCCGGCTGGCCCAAACTGCCGGCCTTTCCCGATGGACCATCAGGACTATCGGCCTGACATATAACGACCTGCATCCCTCAGGCCAGCCCGCCGAGCAGCAGCTCGGAGTCATATCAAGCCTGAAGTCCGAGCTCGCTGAGTTGGAGGAATCCAGGGCAGTACTTGAGGAACAGCGCCTGAAACTCCTGGCTGCGGCACGCCGGCTCGGCGTGATGGACGACTTCGAACTCGCGGCCCTCAGCGGACTCCAAAGCGATGCCATCCGCAAAATGACATGGGGGCAACCGGTCCACGTTCTCTAGACTGGCATCTGAACGCCAAGTAACGGATACCAGTAGAGGAGCAAGGCATGAGTGACGTAGTTGTTGTAGGTGTGGACGGCAGCGAGTCCGCCAAGAAGGCCGCGGAAGCTGCACGCGACCTCGCGGCGTCGCTGGGAGCCTCACTGCACGTGGTGACAGCATTCGAGACCGAGAGCGCCGAAACCTTCGGCGTCGGGTCGGACAAGGTGCGGATCTCAAACGCGGACGCCGCCGAGATGGTTGCGAACTCGCTCTCCAACTCAGGGCAGGTGTCCATCACCCACTCGGCCGCCCGCGGCAAGCCCGCCGACGCCCTGATCAAGGAAGCCATCCGCCTGGACGCGAAGGTCATCGTGGTGGGAAACCGCAGGATGCGCGGCATCGGCCGGCTCCTGGGCAGCGTGGCCAACAGCGTGGCGCACAACGCCCCCTGCGACGTCTACATCGCCAACACGTACGACGACTGACGGCTCACCCTACATAAAAACAAAAGCAAACCGGACGACGGCGGAACTTCCCGCCGTCGTCCGCTTGCGTTTAATGCCCGCTCCAGGGAGCGCGCTGCCGCAACGAGTGCTAAGTGGCCGCCTCCGCCTCCGCCAGCGCGATCATCCGGATTTCCTCGGCAACTGCGTGGGAGGGCCAGTGGCTGTTGGCTATGTCCCTGGCCCGGTGGTGATCAGCATCGGCAAAGAGCTTCTCCAGCAGCCCCGTCACATGCAGCAGGCCGATCAAGGCCGTGGTGCGCGCATCGGCTGTTCCGCTTCCCAGCCCGGCCTCAATGTCCTTGAGGAGCGCCGCCTTCGGCGCGTGGTCCTGCTCCGGATACCGCGTGATCCTGAACAGGCCCAGGCGCTTTTCGCCGACGTGCCTCACCACGCCCTGCTCAGCCAGCTCCTCATAAATCCGATGCACCTCGGCACGGCTTTCCAGGATTGAAACCCAGCGATGGGCAGTGTGCGGCCTTGATTTATGCCGGATGAGCTCCAGGTGGTGCTGAACCCCGTCGGGCACAGGGCCGCCTGTGACCCTGACGTGCTTGCCCTGCAGTTCAATGGCACCGAGCAGATCCAGCTCCGCCAGGATTGCCCCGGCTACACCGGCTTGCAGAACGGGCTGGGTGATTTCTGCCCCGCCGTCAGCGTCGTTGGTTGCGAGAAGGAGGAACGCCTGGGGAAGGCTCAGCTCCCCGGCATTGGGAGATTCAGCATCCATACCACTATGGTCCCGCGGGAAACGGGCCACCACAACGAGGATTTACCTCCACGAAACGCAAACCACTGGAAGCAATCGAAATTGCAGAGTACATTTAATGCAATCACCCTTGCAGAGTGATCTGCGTTACAGAACAGGTCTTCCTTGAACACCAACACCGCAGAAGCGGAAGCCCCCGCCATTGAAGCCAACGGCAGCCCCGGCGCCGGGGACAGCTCCCAAGCATGGCTCGGCGACGCAATCCCGGATGTTCCGCTGACCAAGGCACAAAGCCGGGTGGTGGAGGTCATCACCCGGAATCCGCAGCTCTCCTCCTACGCGGACATAGCGGAGATCGCGCAGCGGGCCGATGTCAACAACTCCACCGTGGTCCGCGCCGCGCAGCACCTTGGCTACCGTGGCTGGCCGGACCTGCAGCGGGAACTCCGGTCGCGTTACCTCGTGATGATTTCCACGGAGGACACCCTCACCGAGCACGGCGAACACCGCAGCCCCTTGCACGACGCACTGAACCACGACGTTGAAAACCTCCGGCTGACCCTCGAATCGAATACGGCAGACGAAGCCGAGGCCGCTATCGCGGCGATGGCCGCGGCGAAGTCCATCACCGTCGTCGGGATCGGCTCCTTCGCAGGCCCCGCCAGCGTGATGGCCCACCTCGGCTCCACGATGGGGTATCCCATCTCGCTGGAAAACCGCGGCGGCGTCCACCTGGCTTCGAGCACCAACACCCTTGGCGCCGGCGACGTGCTGGTGGTGATCAACATGTGGCGTTCCGTCCGGCAGGTCATCGTGGCCGCCGAAGCCGCCAAAGCTTCCGGTGCCACGGTCATCGCCATCAGCGACATGCGCCGCGGCCGCCTGGCAGCCGCCGCCGACCACCTTCTGGTGGTGGCATCCGAGGGCATCTCCTTCTTCCAGTCGGTCACCGCCGCGAACTCGCTGGTCTACGGGTTGCTCGCCGGGATGGAGGCGGCCCATCCCGAGCGCAGCCGGGCCGCCATCCGCCGCACCCAGCAGCTATGGAAAGACCTCGACATCTACCTCGACTGACCCGCCTTAACTTCGCAGGAGTATTTGATGAATGACCAGATCGATCGCCGGATAGCCGTCATCGGGCTCGGTGCCATGGGCGGAGCAATGGCCGCCACCCTCCACAAAGCCGGCTGGGACGTCACCGGCTTCGACCCCTCCGGCGAGGCACGTACCGCCGCGGAACAAACCGGCATCAAAACCATTCCCAACCTCGCGGATGCCGCCGGGACACCCTACGCCGTGCTCTCCCTCCCCGCCGCCAGCATCGTGGAAACCACCGTGCCCCAACTCCTCAAAGTGCCAGGCACCGTGGCGATCATCGACACCACCACCTCCGAACCAGGCACCAGCAAAAACATGGCCGAGCTTGCCCAAACCCAGGGAGCGGCCTTCGTGGACGCACCCGTCTCCGGTGGCCGCGACGGCGCAGCAACCGGTTCGCTGAGCGCCTTCGTCGGTGCCACGGACGAGGCCCTCGCCGCCGCCGAGCCCGTCCTGCTGGCGCTGACGGGCGGGAAATACAGCCACATCGGCGGCCCCGGCAGCGGCAACGTGGTCAAACTCCTCAACAACGTGCTCGCGGCCGCCAACCTCGTCTCGGTGGGGGAAGCATTGGGTGTTGCCAAGGCCTACGGCATTGACCCCGCCACCGCCGCGGCCAGCATCAGCAATGCGTCCGGGGGCAGCAAAGTCTCGGCCAACATGTACCCCAACTGGGTACTCAGCGGCACGCACGACTCCGGTTTCTCCCTGGGCCTGATGGCCCGCGATGCCGCCCTCGCCGTGGATGTCGCCGCCCGGATCGGCGAAAAGCCCGCACTCTTGGCCGCCGTGGCCAGTCAGTGGCAGGATGCCCTGGCCGCGCTCGGCCCGAAGGCGGACTTCACTGAAATCGCCCGGACCGTGGCCCCGGCCATCACTCCCGCCGGAGCACCAAGCAACGCACCAGGCCTGGAACCAGGCCTGAAACCTGGAGCGGCACCCGGCAACGCTTCCGGCACCTCCGCAGGCACCTAACACCCAACCCGCAGCCCCAAAGGAACACCACATTGAGCGTCACCACAGCACCCAACTCCTCCTCGGCAGCCACCGCTAAAAAGGTCCTGGATTCGGCCTTCCCCGCCGGTCTGGGCGCCTTCGTCAACGGCAAGGTAACCACCGGCAGCGGCGAGGCCATCACCCTCACCGCTGCTGCCACCGGCAAACCGTTCGCCACCTACGCGGACCCCGGCGCCGAAGGTGCCAACGCCATCCTGGAAAGCTCGACGGCGGGCGCCAAAGTCTGGGGCGCACTGAACGGCTTCGAACGGGCCGCCATCCTCCGCAACGTCAGCCGGGCGGTGGAACAGCACGGGGAGGAGCTCGCCATCCTCGAATCCGCCACCACCGGCAAGCCGATCCGCGACACACGCGCCGAAGCCGCCAAAGTTGCTGAAATGTTCGGCTATTACGCCGGCTGGGCGGACAAGCTGACCGGCCAGACCATCCCGGTCCCGGGCAACTGGCACACCTACACCGAGCGCGTCCCGTGGGGCGTCGTCGTGGCCATCACGCCCTGGAATGCTCCCCTGTTCACCGCCGGCTGGAACTCCGCGGCCCCGCTTGCGGCCGGCAACGCCGTGATCATCAAGCCCAGCGAGTTCACCCCGGCCTCATCGGTCCGGCTCGCCCAACTGGCGCACGAAGCCGGGCTGCCGGCAGGCGTCTTCAACGTGGCGGCCGGGCTGGGCCAGACTGTGGGCGCGGCCCTCACCACGGACCGGCGCGTGGGCAAGGTGAGCTTCATCGGCTCCGTCCCCACCGGCCGCCGCGTCGCCGTGGCTGCAGCCCAGGCCGGGATTCCCGCCCTGCTGGAGCTCGGCGGGAAAAGCGCCAACATCGTCTTCGCGGACGCGGACCTGGACCGTGCCGCGGATGGCGCCATCTCAGCCATCTTCTCCGGCGCGGGCCAGTCCTGTGTGGCCGGATCGCGCCTGCTCGTGGAGCGCAGCGTCCACGCAGAGTTCGTAGAGCTGGTAGCCGCCAAGGCCGCACGGCTCCGGGTGGGCGACCCGCTCAGCGCGGACACCGAGGTGGGCCCCATCATCACCGCCCAGCAGTTCGCCACCGTCACCACGCTCATCGAAGCAGGAATGAACGACGGCGGCCGCCGGGTCACAGAAGCCGCTTTGCCGGACTCCCTGGCCGGGTCCGCCCTGGCAGGCGGGCACTGGGTGATGCCCACTCTGCTGGACGGCGTCACCCCGGCCAACCGCCTCGAAACCACGGAGGTCTTTGGTCCCGTAGTGGGCGCCGACGCCTTCGACACCGAAGCCGAAGCCATCGCCCGGGCCAACAACACCAACTTCGGCCTGGCCGGTGCAGTCTGGACTTCCGACGTGTCCCGCGCCCACCACGTTGCCCGCGAGGTCAAGGCCGGCACGTTCTGGATCAACTCGTACAAAACCATCCACGTGGCGGTTCCGTTCGGCGGCTTCGGCGATTCCGGCCACGGCCGCTCCTCAGGCCCGGGCGTACTGGACGAATACACGCAGACGAAGGCCATCTGGGTGCCCACCCGCGCGGCCGGGTCGCCTTTCCCGTCCCTTTCCTACTAATCCGCCCTGAAACGCCGCACCCAAAGGAAGATGCCCATGGAACTGACCAACCCATCCCCCGCCCCGGCGGCCCTTCGCGGCGCCCTGGCAGACGGCGTCGACCATTGGAAACCCCGCGTCCAGGCGTTGGCGCAGGAGATCCACGCGTTCAAGGAGATTTCCTTTGAGGAGGTGCGCTCCGCCCACGCGATTGCCGCCCTGCTGGAGGAGGCCGGCTTCGAGGTGGAGCGTGGCACCTCAGGCCTTCCCACCGCCTTCTCGGCGAGCGCAGGCAGCGGCGAACTGACGGTAGCGCTGTGCGTGGAGTACGACGCGCTTCCGGACATCGGCCACGCCTGCGGGCACAACCTGATCGCGGGCGCCTCGGTGGCCGCCGCCCTCGCCCTTCTCCCCCTGGTGGACGAGCTCGGCATCACGCTGAAGGCCATCGGCACTCCCGCCGAGGAGCATGGCGGCGGCAAGGCGCTGATGCTGGAGCGAGGAGCGTTCGACGGCGTCGGGCTGGCTTTGATGGTCCACCCCGTCCAGGACGGGCTCACCTACAATCCCACCGGCACCAGCGCCCAAGCGGTGGGCCGCTACAAGGCGACGTTCACCGGTAAGGCGGCCCACGCCGCGGCAGCCCCGCACCAGGGCGTCAACGCGGCCGATGCCGCGGTGCTGAGCCAGGTGGCCATCGGCCTATTGCGCCAGCAGATCCCCAGCGACCACCGGATCGCCTGCTTCGTGGCCGAGGCCGGGCACGTCACCAACATCATTCCGGAGAAGGCGGTGGTCCAGTTCGAATGCCGGGCCTTCACCCTGCCGGAATACGAGGCCCTGCACCAGCGGGTCCGGAACTGCTTCGAAGGCGCCGCGCTGGCCACCGGCACAACGCTGGCCATCGAGGAAGCCGAACCCCTGTACGAACCGCTGCTCCAGGATGACGCCCTCGCAGCGCACTGGACCGACGCGATGGATGCCTTCGGCAAAGACACGTCGCGGTCGTCCGGCCTCAGCGGCGGCTCCACCGACATGGGCAACATCTCCCAGGTCATCCCGTCCCTGCACCCGTGGCTGAGCATCCCGGGTGCGGACGTGCCCATCCACTCGCACGCGTTTGCCGCACTTGCGGACACTCCCGGGGCGTACGGCGTGATGTTCGAGGCAGCGGTCGCGCTGGCCTGGACCGCCGCGGCCGCCGCCTCAACCCCCACCGAACGGGACCGCTTCATCAAAGCTGCGTACCGCCGTCGTACTTTCACGCAGGAAGGCACATCATGAGCACCACCAAAGCAGCCCGGGCTGATAGGGCCGGGGCCAAGCTGACCATCCCGATCGCCGCCCTGGCCCTGGTGATCGCCGTGGCGGTCCAGTTCATTGGGCAGGTGAAGATCGATGTGGGAATCGGCTCCATCATCATCTTCCCCATGGTGTGGGGCCTCATCCTGGGCCTGCTGGTCTCGATCCAGAAGGTCAAGCCCCTGGGCATCGACCTGCAGCGGGTGGCGGCAGCCTTGGTGGGCGTGGCCGTATTGCTCCTGGTGGCCCGGCTGGCGTTCAACATCGGACCCAGCCTGCCCACCCTGCTCAAGGCCGGACCCGCGCTGCTCCTCCAGGAGGTGGGCCACCTGCTCGGCACCATCGTGCTGGCGCTCCCCCTGGCTGTGCTGCTGAGGATGGGCGCGGCAACGGTGGGCGCCACGTTCTCGCTGGACCGCGAGCCCTCCTTCGCGATGGTGTCGGAGAAGTACGGCCCCGATTCGGACCAGTACCGCGGCGTGCTGGCCATGTACGTGTTCGGCACGCTGTTCGGCGCCGTCTACATCACGCTCCTCACCTCGCTCGTGGCCAACTGGAAGATCTTCGATCCGCTGGCCCTGGCCATGGGCGCCGGCGTGGGGTCCGGCTCCATGATGGCGGCGTCCGCCGCGAGCATCGTGGCCGGCTACCCGGCGGACCAGGAAGCCGTCCTGGGCATGGCGGCCGTGTCCAACCTGATCACCACGGTCCTGGGCGTTTACGTGGGCATCTACATCGCCCTGCCGCTGGCCGACCGGTTTTACCGGCTCCTCACCCGCAAGCAGACCGCACGCGAAGACGCTGCCGTGACGGCTGGTGCACCGGCCGGCGCTGCCGGGGCTTCCGCCGGTGCAGCGGCAGCACGTACCGCGGAAGACATGGACCGCGAAGCCGCCCAGGCGGAGGAAAACCGGCGGTTCCGTGAGCGCGTGGCCGAGTCCGCGGCAGCCATGAAACTGCCGCTCTGGCTGTCCCTCTCGGTCCTCACGGTCCTGGGCATCGCGACGGCGTCGGTGGCGGCGAAGGGCTTCAGCCTCAGCATCGTAGCCGGCTACGTGATCATGCTGGTTTTGGTCCTGGTCAGCATCGCGCTGGCGAAGGCCACCCGGAAGATCTCGGCCATCGTTTTTATCACCACCATTGGCGCCTACATCTCCAGCCCGTGGTTCTTCGCGGCGGAACCGTTGAATGCCGCGGTCAAGACCGTCGACTTCCTCTCCATCGCCACCGTGATGCTGACCCTGGCGGGCCTGTCGCTGGGCAAGGACATCCCGTTGCTGAAAAACATTGGCTGGAAGATCATCCCCGTGGGCCTGGTGGCCGTCACGGCGTCGTTCCTGCTCTCCACGGTGATCGCGGAATTCGCCCTTGGCCTCTGGCACTGACTCCGGACCGAGACTCCCGACAGCCGGTCCACAGCAAAGCGGACGACGGCGGGACCTCCCTCCGTCGTCCGCTTGCTTTAATCGTCGGCTCGTCCGAAGTAAGGGTGCGGGCCACCTGGACCACTGGTATTGCTCCGCGCCCGAAGGCGGAAGGAACCATGCGCCCAACACGGCCAGCGCACTAATCCAGGTTGTTGCCTGCCGTTTCCGGCCCGCACGGTCTTTGGGCTGGAGCGCGTCAGACGCTGGTTCTGCGCTTCAGCCAGCCCCAGACAGCGGTGGCCACAAACAGGATCAGGCCGATGAACGCCAGCCACAGCAGGCCCTTGATCACGAAGCCCAGGATCGACAGAACAAGCCAGATGATAAGCAGTGTGATGATTAGTCCCATAGGGGAAGCTTAGGCCAATCCCGGACCGCGCATGCCGGGTTAGGTCGAGGCGTCCCGCTCAATTTCCTCGGCGAGGTCGTCCACCGCTTCGGGGCGCAGGTTGATTCCCGCCTCATCGAAGCGTTCCTCCAGCACGTGGCTTACGTCGTCCTGCACATGGCCCAGCCGGATCTCGTCCTTGACCTCTTCGGCAATGCTTTCGGCGGTTTCCACGGCGTCAACCTCCTCCATGTTGTCGTCGTCAAAAGGGGCACCGGTATCAGCTGCGTCAGTCATACTTCATCGTTGCGGCTCGGCGGCGGGCGGTCAATGACGGGAACGGCGAAAAGGGCAAAGCGGACGACGGCGGTACCTCCCGCCGTCGTCCGCTGCCGTTGTCCAGGGGCTTAGCCCGCAATCTCTACTTTGACGAAGTCCTCCCGGTGGAACATCCGGCGCTCGGCCCAGCCGTCCATGACCACCCAGATGATGGAGCCGTCGGGTGTGGTGCCGTCCACCACGCCGCAGCCCAGGGGCACGCCGTCCCGTGAGAGGCGCACCCACTGTCCCACCGGCAGGGCATTCCAGGAAACGCGCCGCCAACTGTGCAATTCAGTAAGGAACATTCGCGCCTACCGGAGGATGACCGTGCGGTTGCCCAGCAGCAGGATCCGCCCCTCGCAATGCCAGCGGACGGCATTCCGGAGGGCAGCACACTCGGCGTCCCGGCCCACCGCCACCAGGTCGTCCGCCGTGTAAGTGTGGTCCACCTCGATGACCTGCTGCGCGATGATCGGGCCCTCATCCAGTTCCGCGTTGACGTAGTGCGCGGTGGCACCCACAGTCTTCACGCCCCGCTCGTACGCCTGGTGGTAGGGCTTGGCGCCCTTGAAGCTAGGCAGGAACGAGTGGTGGATGTTGATGGTCTTGCCCGCCAGCCTGACCGAGAGCTCATCGCTGAGCACCTGCATGTAGCGGGCCAGGACCACCAGTTCCACGTCGAGCTCATCCACCAGTTCCAGGAGCCGCGCCTCAGCCTGGGGCTTTGTGGCAGCGGTGACCGGCACGTGGAAGAACGGAATGCCGTGCCACTGCACCAGGCCTTCCTGGTCCCGGTGGTTCGAGACGACCGCGACGATCTCCACCGGGATGTCACCCGTGCGCGCCCGGAACAGGAGGTCGTTGAGGCAGTGCCCCATCTTGGACACCATCACCAGCACACGGCGTTTCCGGCCCTGCGGCTCCAGCTTCCAGTTCATCTGCCACTTCTCCGCCACAGGCCCGAACTGCCGGCGCAGGTCCTCGGTGGTGAGAGGTTCCTCCAGGCTGCCTTCGGACGAGTCCGAGGCGAAGTGCACCCGCATGAAGAAGTGTCCCTGAGCCTTGTCCCCGTACTGCTTGATGTCGACGATGTCGCAGCCGTGCTCGAGCAGGAACGCCGACACCGCGTGCACAATGCCCGGCGATTCGGCACAGTCAACGGTCAGGATATGTTCGACGGCGGCAGCAGGTTCCCCAGCTGCCGCAGCCGCCGCGGGGGCTGGCTCTTCGAGCGCCGTGCTCATTTCTTGGCCCCGTCTTCCACAGCTCCGAAGTCGCGGCCGATGGTGGACGCCTCGGTGTCCAGGTCCTGGGCAAGCTCGGACTTGAACGTCTCGTAACGGGCCAGGTGTGCGGGCCGGCGGCGCAGCACCAGCCACGCGGCGCCGAGCACCAGGAACCAGACCGGCGTGACCAGCAACGCCAGCAGGGTATCCGGCTGGGTGGTGAGGGCCCAGAGGACGAAGCCGAAGAACGCGAACACTATCCACACCATCGGGATCCCGCCGGGCATGCGGTACTTGGACGCCTCGTGCAGGTGGGCGCGGCGGCGGCGGAACGCGAGGTAGCTGGCCAGGATGATGGACCAGGCAAACACGAAGCAGACGGCGGACACGGTAGTCACCATTTCGAAGGCCTTGCCGATGTCCTGGCCCGCGTACATCAGCACTACGCCGGAGAGCAGCAGCACGCAGGAGAGGAACAAGGCATTCTGCGGCACTTTTCGGGTCGACAGGTGGCGGAACACTGACGGCGCGTCGCCTTCCTGTGCCAGGCCGTAGACCATGCGGGAGGTGGAGTAGATCCCGGAGTTGGCCGAGGACATCGCCGAGCTGAGGACCACCAGGTTCACTACGGTGGCGGCGGCGCCGAGGCCGGCCAGGGAGAACATGGCGATGAACGGGCTGTGGCCGGCCTGGAACTGGGTCCACGGGGTGACGGACATCAGGATGATCAGGGCGCCCACGTAGAACAGGAGTACGCGGATGGGGATGGAGTTGATGGCCTTGGGCAGGTTCTTCTCGGGGTCCTTCGCCTCGGCGGCGGTGGTGCCCACCAGTTCAATGCCCACAAACGCGAACACCGCAATCTGGAAGCCGGCCACAAAACCCATGAATTCATTGGGGAACATCCCGCCGTGGCTCCACAAGTTCGTGAAGGTGGCAGGGCCGGCGTCGGACTGGAAGCCCGTGAAGATCATGAACATGCCCACGATGATCAGCGCCGCGATGGCGATGATCTTGATCAGCGCGAACCAGAACTCGGTCTCGCCGAACGCCTTCACCGTCACCAGGTTGAGGAACAGCAGGATGGCCACGGTGGCCAGGCCCGGGATCCAGAGCGGCAGCCCCGGCCAGAGTTCCTTGGAGTAGCCGGCGATGGCGATCACATCCGCGATTCCGGTGATTACCCAGCAGAACCAGTAGGTCCAGCCGGTGAAGAAGCCCGCCCAGGGGCCCAGCAGGTCGGCGGCGAAGTCGCTGAAGGATTTGTAGTTCAGGTTGCTCAGCAGCAGTTCGCCCATGGCCCGCATCACGAAGAACAACATGAAGCCGATGATCATGTAGACGAAAATGACGGACGGACCTGCTGCGGAGATGGTTTTGCCCGAGCCCATGAACAGGCCCGTGCCGATGGCGCCGCCAATGGCGATCAGCTGGATGTGCCGGTTGGTAAGCTGCCGCTCCAAGTGCGGTTCCTGGTGGGTTGTTACGGGTTTAGTGCTCACGTGCTGCTCCTCGAATCATCGTTGGTTGAAGTGCTGCGGTAGTGGATGTTTGCTCCGGTCCGGCTGGGACCGGGTCAAGGCTGTTGAAGCTGTAGAGGTGGATGCCGGCGATGCTGCCCGGTTGGCTTTTCAGGCCGGCGATCAGGCTGTCCGGCGAGTAACGGTCGCCGCTGAGGAGTTTGCGGGCCAGCGGGCCTTTGCGGCTGAGGAACTTCAGGGAACTTCCGACGCCGATCTGCCCGGCGAGTGCCACCAGCCTGGTCCGCGGGACGGCCCCCGCCACACCCGCCCAGACGGGAAGGTGAACGCCTTCACGGCGCAGGAGCGCCGCATAGTCGTGGATTTTCTCCGGGGAAAAGCACATCTGGGTGACCACGTGGGTGGCCAGGTGCTGCTTGGCCAGCAGCCCGTCCAGCAGGTCTACCGGGCTCACCGCAGGGTGGCCCTCGGGGTAGCCTGCCACACCGGCCCGCATGGTCCCGCCGGTGTACTGCGCGATGTCTTCGAGGACCGGAAGCGCCGAGTCATAGACGCCGGCCGGTTGTTTCCGGTCTCCCCCAATAACGAAGACTTCGCGGATGCCCGCTGCATCGCAGCCGCGGACAATTTCGGTGAGCTCGGCCCGGCTGCTGATGCTCCGGCCGGCGAGGTGCGGCACCACGGTGTAGCCGGCATCGCTGAGCTCCACCGCGGTGCGCATGGTCCGTTCGATGCCGTGGTGCGGCAGGCACGTGACGCTGAGCGTGGTGGTCCTGGGCACCAGGGCCTGAACCTGCTCCACGATTCCCTGGGCAGGGATGATTTCGATTCTGATGGGGAACTTCATTGGTCCTGTCTATGCATCAGGTATGGGTCATCCGTTCCGGACTGCAACGCGGGGTCACTCCCGGCCCGATGTTGGCGGTTTTTTGGGCCGGATGTGACCCCGCGTTGTGGTTCAGGAAGCGGCGAGCAGTGAGCTGGCTTCCTGGCGGGTGGTTCCGGAGTCCTGGATGCCCTCGGCGATGTGGGCGAGTTCGGCGGGGATGTCCCGGCCTTTCTTGCGCATGGCAGTGGCCCAGAGCCGGCCGGCCCTATAGGAGGAGCGCACCAGCGGGCCGGACATCACGCCCAGGAAACCGATCTCGATGGCCTCGTCCTGCAGGTCCACGAACTCCTGCGGCTTGACCCACCGGTCCACCGGCAGGTGCCGCTCGGACGGGCGCAGGTACTGGGTGATGGTGATCAGGTCGCACCCCGCCTCATGCAGGTCCCGCAGCGCTTCGGAGATCTCTTCACGGGTTTCGCCCATGCCCAGGATCAGGTTGGACTTGGTCACCATGCCCAGGTTCCGGCCCTGCGTGATCACATCCAGGGACCGCTCGTACCGGAACGCCGGCCGGATCCGCTTGAAAATCCTTGGCACGGTTTCCACATTGTGCGCGAACACCTCCGGCTTCGAATCACAGATCGCGGCGATATGCTCGGGCTTGCCGGAGAAGTCCGGGATCAGCAACTCCACCCCGGTGCCCGGGTTCAGCTCGTGGATCTTCCGGACCGTCTCGGCGTACAGCCACACACCCTCATCCGCCAGATCGTCCCGGGCCACGCCGGTGACGGTGGCGTAGCGCAGCTGCATGGCCTGCACGGACCGGGCCACCTTGGTGGGTTCGAACATGTCCACCGGGGACGGCTTGCCGGTATCGATCTGGCAGAAATCACACCGCCGCGTGCACTCGGACCCGCCGATCAGGAACGTGGCTTCCTTGTCCTCCCAGCACTCAAAAATGTTGGGACAGCCAGCCTCCTCACACACCGTGTGCAGGCCTTCCTTTTTCACCAGGTTCTTGAGCCCGACGAACTCCGGACCCATCTGGACCTTGGCCTTGATCCACTCCGGCTTGCGCTCCACCGGAACAGCAGAATTACGCTGTTCAACGCGCAAAAGCTTCCGGCCTTCAGGTGCCAATGTCATTTCTGTACTTCCTTCAGCATTCGACGACGTTGACGGCGAGGCCGCCCATGGCCGTTTCCTTGTATTTGGAGCTCATGTCCTTGCCGGTCTCGCGCATGGTCACAATGACCTCATCGAGCGAGACGCGGTGGGAGCCGTCGCCCCAGAGCGCCATCTTCGCGGCGTTGATGGCCTTCGCCGCGGCAATCGCGTTCCGTTCGATGCACGGCACCTGCACCAGGCCGCCGATCGGGTCGCAGGTGAGGCCCAGATTGTGCTCCATCGCGATCTCCGCCGCGTTCTCCACCTGCGCCGGGGTTCCGCCCATTACCTCGGCCAGGCCTGCTGCCGCCATGGACGACGCGGATCCCACTTCGCCCTGGCACCCCACCTCGGCGCCTGAGATGGACGCCTGCTCCTTGTACAGCACCCCGACGGCCCCGGCAGCGAGCAGGAACTTGACCACCACGTCGTCGCGGTCCTCTTGGCTTGCGTTCTCCATCCCCGGCGCGAAGTGCAGCGCGTAAAACAGGACCGCCGGGATGATCCCCGCCGCTCCGTTGGTGGGTGCAGTGACCACCCGGCCGCCGGACGCGTTCTCCTCATTGACCGCCAGGGCGATCAAGTTAACCCACTCCTGCCAATACTTCTGGTCATAGAAGTCCTGGTCCTGGCCTTCATCGTCCGGCCGTGAGCTTTCCTTCTTCAGCCGGTCGTACCAGTCCGGGGCACGACGGCGGACCTTCAGTCCCCCGGGCAGCACGCCTTCGCGTTTCAGGCTGGTCTGCACGCAGTCCTCCATCACCGACCAGATGTGCAGCAGGCCTGCGCGGATCTCTTCGGGAGTGCGGCTGTCCTCCTCATTGACGCGCATCACGTCGCTGATGCCCAGACCGGTTTCCCGGCAGTGCTCCAGCAGTTCGGCGGCAGTGCGGAAGGGCAGCGGCAGTTCCTTCTTGGACTCCTCGAGTTCCTGCTGCGCCGCGTCTTCCTCGCCTTCGCGGACGATGAACCCGCCGCCCACCGAGAAAAACGTGGCGGTGTGCAGGACGTTGCCGTCGGCGTCGGACACAGTGAAGGTCATGCCGTTGGTGTGCCGGGGCAGGACGGTCAGCGGCCGCAGCACCATGTCCTTCACCCCGTACGGCAGTGCGACCGCGCCAGCCAACTGCAGCGTGCCGGTATTGGCGATTGCCGCCAGCCGTTCCTCCACCTCGTCCGGCAGGATCAGCTCCGGGTGGAAGCCCTCCAGCCCCAGCAGGATCGCGGTCATGGTGCCGTGCCCGTGCCCCGTAGCCGCGAGCGACCCGTACAGGTCCACCCGCAGGGAGGCAACGTCCGCGAGCTTGCCCAGGCCTTTGAGCTCCTCGGCAAAGACGGCAGCGGCCCGCATCGGCCCCACAGTATGGGAACTAGAGGGGCCAATCCCTATCGAAAAGAGGTCAAAGACTCCAACAGCCATGCGCGTTTCCTAACTAGAAGTGGGGCGTTGATTGAGCTTGTAAAAACCGGTTTCGGCAGGCTCAACCACCGGTGGTTGAGCCTGTCGAAACCTACTGCTCAACTAGCGAGGTTTGCGACGCCCGGGTAGAGCGGGTGGGCTTTGGCGAGGGCGTCGACGCGGTGACGCAGGCCGGAAAGGTCTGTGTCGGCGTCGGCCGTTAATGCCTCGGCGATGATGTCAGCAACCTCACGGAAGGCCTCTTCGCCGAAGCCGCGGGTGGCCAGAGCGGGGGTGCCGATCCGCAGGCCGGAGGTGACCATGGGCGGGCGGGGGTCGAACGGGACGGCGTTGCGGTTGACCGTGATGTCGATGGCTGCGAGCCGGTCCTCGGCCTGCTGGCCGTCGAGTTCGCAGTTCCGCAGGTCGACGAGGACCAGGTGCACATCGGTGCCGCCGGAGACCACGCTGATGCCCTTGGCGCTGACGTCGGGCTGGACCAGGCGCTCGGCCAGGATCCGGGCGCCGGCCAGGACGCGCTCCTGGCGTTCCTTGAACTCGGCGGACGCGGCGATCTTGAACGCCACAGCCTTGCCGGCGATCACATGCTCCAGCGGGCCGCCCTGCTGGCCCGGGAATACCGCCGAGTTGATCTTCTTGGCGATGCCGGCGTCGTTGGTCAGGATGATGCCGCCGCGCGGACCGGCGAGGGTCTTGTGCGTGGTGGAGGTGGTGACGTGCGCGTGCGGCACCGGCGACGAGTGCAGCCCCGCGGCCACCAGCCCGGCGAAGTGCGCCATGTCCACCATCAGGTAGGCGCCGACGGAGTCGGCGATGCGGCGGAACTCTGCGAAGTCCAGCTGCCGGGCGTAGGCGGACCAGCCTGCCACGATCAGCGCGGGCTTGGTCTCCTGGGCCAGGCGCTCCACCTCGGCCATGTCCACCGTGTGGGTATCTTCGCGGACGCCGTACGGCACCACGTTGTAGAGCTTGCCGGAGAAGTTGATCTTCATGCCGTGGGTGAGGTGGCCGCCGTGGGCCAGGTTCAGGCCCATGATGGTGTCGCCCGGCTTGATCAGCGCGTGCATCACCGAGGCGTTGGCCTGGGCGCCGGAGTGCGGCTGCACGTTGGCGAACTCCGCGCCGAAGAGCGCCTTGATCCGGTCGATGGCGAGCTGTTCGATGACGTCCACGTGCTCGCAGCCGCCGTAGTAGCGCTTGCCCGGGTAGCCCTCGGCGTACTTGTTGGTCAGCACGGAGCCCTGCGCCTGCATTACGGCGACGGCGGTGTGGTTCTCGGAGGCGATCATCTCCAGGCCGTCGCGCTGGCGGGTGAGTTCGTCGTCGATCTTTGCCGCGATCTCCGGGTCCAGGGCGGACAGGTTCGCGTCCAGCGACGGGGAGACTACCTGCTCGAACGCCGCCGTTGTCATGCCCGCGCCGCTCACAGTTCGCCGCCGTTCGCTTCGGCGTACTCTTCAGCGGACATCAGCGGGCCTTCTTCGGTGACGGCCACCTTGAACAGCCAGCCGGCGCCGTACGGATCGTTGTTGATCAGGGCGGGGTCGGAGACCACGTCGTCGTTGATCTCCACCACTTCGCCAGTGACGGGTGCGTAGAGGTCGGAGACCGACTTGGTGGATTCCACCTCGCCGCAGGTCTCCCCCGCGGTCACCGTGGAGCCAACCTCGGGCAGGTCCACGTAAACGATGTCGCCCAGGGCTTCGGCAGCCACAGCGGAGATCCCGACGCCGGTAGGCCCAGACCCGTCAGCAGCAACCCACTCGTGCTCGGCCGAGTATTTAAGTTCAGCAACAACTTTTGCCATGTGTATTTCCTTAGGTAGGTGTGTGAAAAGTGAAAGAGCGTCAGCCCAAACCCCACATCAAGTGAGAGAGCGTTTGGTCAAAACCCGCATCAAGTGAGAGAGCGTTCCGTTAAACCCTGCGAAAAGTGATGCAGCGTCGGGGGTACCAATGGGGACGACGGGGCTGGCATCCGGCAGCGTGCTCCCCACCGTCTCCCTAGCCTCGCAAGCTCGGCCAGGGAACCCTGACGGCGTGGGCCCAAGCACGCGTGAGAGGTCGGGCCCGGCGTCACGCAAGAGCGTTACTTCTGGCGTTTGTAGAACGGGAGCTCTACTACTTCGAACGGCTCTGCCTTGCCGCGGAGGTCGATGTCCAGGGCGGTGCCTGGTGTGGAGTGTTCGACGTCGATGTAGGCCAGGGCGATCGGGTAACCGAGGGTAGGACTCGGCTGGCCTGAGGTCACCTCGCCCACCACGTTGCCGTCCTTGAGGACTGGGTAGTGGCTGCGGCCGGCGCGGCGGCCCAGGCCTTTGAGTCCCACGAGCTTGCGGCCGGAGGTGGAACCGGCCCCCAGTTCCTTGAGCTCCGCCAGCACGGCCCTGCCCACGAAGTCCGATTCCTTCTTGAGCGATACAACAGGACCCAGTCCGGCGGCGTAGGGGTTTCCTTCGCGGGAGAGTTCGTTGCCGTAGAGCGGCATGCCGGCTTCGAGGCGGAGCGAGTCCCGGCAGGCCAGGCCGGCGGGGATGAGCCCCTGGTCCGAGCCGGCTTCCAGCAGGGCATCCCACAGGCCGGCGGCGTCCTCGTTCGGGATGTAGATTTCGAACCCGTCCTCGCCGGTGTAACCGGTGCGGGCGAGCAGCAGTTCCTGGACAGTACCGTTGACGGCGATGCCTACCTCAACGGCCGCGTAGTACTTCAGCTCGGTTACCAAGGAGTGCTGCTCGGCCGGGACCAGCTTCAGCAGGATCGCTTCGGCGTTCGGCCCCTGGATGGCGATCAGCGACGTCTGGGCGGACACGTCCTCTACGCGGACGTCGAAGTTGGCAGCACGCTCGGCCAGTGCCGCGGCAACCACCGCAGCGTTGCCGGCGTTGGGGACCACCAGGTACTTCTGCTCCCCGCGGCGGTACGTGATGAGGTCATCGATGATGCCGCCGTCTTCCTGGCAGATCAGCGAGTACTTGGCTTTGCCCACGGCCACGGCGGACAGTTTGCCCGTCAGCGCGTAGTCCAGAAAGGCTGCGGCGTCGGGTCCTGTGACCCAGACTTCGCCCATGTGGGAGAGGTCGAACAGGCCGGCGGCGTTGCGCACGGCGTGGTGTTCGGCCAGTTCGGAGCTGTACTTCAGGGGCATCTGCCAGCCGCCGAAGTCGGTGAAGGAAGCGCCGGCGATCTTGTGCTGCTCGTACAGCGCAGTGTAGTTCTCAGTCATGGGATCAGCCTTCCAATCCGGTGGTTGAGCTTGTCGAAACCTCGAACTCGGAGAGCGGAGGGCAGGAGCAGACCAGGTTGCGGTCCCCTGCGGCGCCGTCGATGCGGCCCACCGGCGGGAAGTACTTGTCCTGGCGGAGCGAGGCCACAGGGAAAGCGGCCTGCTCGCGCGGGTAGGAACGATCCCAATCAGAGGAGACGACGGCGGCTGCCGTGTGGGGTGCGTTGCGCAGCGGTGAGTTCTCCACCGGGAAGTCGCCGGCGGCCACCTGGTCGATTTCATTGCGGATGATGATCATGGCTTCGATGAAGCGGTCGATCTCCGCGAGGTCCTCGGACTCGGTGGGCTCCACCATCAGCGTGCCGGCCACCGGGAAGGACAGCGTGGGTGCATGGAAACCGAAGTCGATGAGGCGCTTGGCCACGTCCTCGGCCGTGACGCCGGTCTTGGCCGTCAGGTCGCGCAGGTCCAGGATGCACTCGTGCGCCACGAGGCCGCTTTCACCGGTGTAGAGGACCGGGAAGTGCTCGTCCAGCCGGGCGGCAACATAGTTCGCAGCGAGCAGCGCGGACTTGGTGGCCTCGGTGAGGCCTTGGCCGCCCATCAGCTTCACGTACGCCCAGGAAATGGGCAGCACACCGGCGGAACCGAAGCGGGAAGCGGAAATCGCGACGCCGTGACCAGCCGCGGCGTTTTCGGAAGAACCGTTGTTCGCATCCCCCGGCATAAACGGTGCCAAGTGCGCCTTGGCAGCAACAGGTCCGACGCCGGGTCCTCCACCGCCGTGCGGGATGCAGAACGTCTTGTGCAGGTTCAGGTGCGAGACGTCGCCGCCGAACTTGCCCGGCTGCGCCAACCCGACGAGGGCGTTCAGGTTCGCGCCGTCAACGTACACCTGGCCGCCGGCCGCGTGGATCGCATCGCAAACCTCGCGGACGTCGGAATCGTACACACCGTGGGTGGACGGGTAGGTGATCATGATGGCCGAGAGGACGTCCTTGTGGGCCTCGATCTTGGCCTGCAGGTCCGCGTGGTCAATGGTGCCGTCGGCAGCAGTAGCGACGACAACAACCTTCATGCCGGCCAGGACGGCGGAGGCGGCGTTGGTGCCATGCGCCGATGCCGGGATGAGGCAGACGTTGCGCTGCGCTTCGCCGCGGGAGTGGTGGTAGCCGCGGATTGCGAGCAGGCCCGCGAGCTCGCCCTGGGAACCGGCGTTGGGCTGGATGGACACCTGGTCGTAACCGGTGATCTCGGCGAGGTCTGCTTCCAAAACGGAAATCAGTTCACGCCAGCCGACCGTCTGGGAGTCCGGAGCGAACGGGTGGATCGAGGCAAATTCCGGCCAGGAGATGGCTTCCATCTCTGCGGTGGCGTTCAGCTTCATGGTGCAGGAACCCAGCGGGATCATGGTGCGGTCCAGCGCCAGGTCCCGGTCGGAGAGCCGGCGGATGTAACGCAGCAGCTGGGTCTCGGAGCGGTGGGTGTTGAACACCGGGTGCTGCAGGTAGGTGGAGGTGCGCTGCACGGATGCCGGCAGCTCGAAACCCTCGGCAGACGCAATGGGACCGGCACCAAAGGCGACAACAACCGCGGAGAGGACCTCCGGCGTCGTGGTTTCATCGACGGACACGCCAACTGTGTCCGCGTCGATGAGGCGCAGGTTGATGCCGCGGGCTTCGGCGGCGGTGATCACCTTGGCGGCCTTGCCGGGCACGCGGACAGTGATGGTGTCGAAGAAGGTGTCGGATACCAGTTCGCGGCCGGCGATCTGCAGTGTGGTGGCCAGGGCGCGGGCGTTGTTGTGGACGGTTTCGGCGATCGCCTTCAGTCCGTCGGGGCCGTGGTAGACGGCGTAGAAGGACGAGACGATGGCCAGCAGCGCCTGCGCGGTGCAGATGTTTGAGGTGGCCTTCTCGCGGCGGATGTGCTGCTCGCGGGTCTGCAGGGCCAGGCGGTAGGCGGGGACACCGGCGTTGTCCTTGGAAACACCCACGATGCGGCCCGGAAGCGTGCGCTCCATGCCGTCACGGACGGCCATGTACGCGGCGTGCGGTCCCCCAAAGAACAACGGCACGCCGAAGCGCTGGGTGGAGCCGACGGCAATGTCCGCGCCCTGCTCGCCCGGAGGCGTGATCAGGGTGAGGGCCAGGAGATCGGCGGCGACGGTAACCAGCGCGCCGCGGTCCTTGGCCTCGGCGATGACGGCGGTCTGGTCCCAGACGCGGCCGGAAACGCCGGGCTGCTGGAGGACCAGGCCATTGATATCGCCGTCGGGCAGGCCGTCCGTAAGATCGGCGATTTCCACCTCGAAGCCGAGAGCTTCGGCGCGGCCCAGCACGATGGCGATGGTCTGCGGGAGGAGGTCGGCGTCCAGGACGGTCTTGCCGTCCTTGGCCGTTTTGTTCTTGTTGGCCCGGCGCATCAGCAGCACGGCCTCTGCCACGGCGGTGGCTTCGTCCAGCAGGGAGGCGTTGGCCACGGGAAGTGCGGTGAGGTCCTGCACCATGGTCTGGAAGTTCAGCAGCGCCTCGAGCCGGCCCTGCGAGATTTCAGGCTGGTAGGGGGTGTAGGCGGTGTACCAGGCGGGGGCCTCGAGGATGTTTCGGCGGATCACCGGCGGGGTCACAGTGTCGTAGTAGCCCTGGCCGATCATCTGCACGGCCATCTTGTTTTTTCCGGCCAGTTTACGGAGCTCGGCGAGGACCTCGACTTCGCTGAGGGCGCTCTCGAGGGTGAGCGGCTTGTCCTGGCGGATAGAATCCGGGACTGCGCTGTCAACGAGGCCATCGAGGGTGTCGTAGCCGACGGCCTTGAGCATGGTGTCGATGTCGGACTGGCGGCGCGCGCCGATATGGCGGTCTGCGAAGGTGGTGGGGGACGATTGAACCGTCATAAGAGGAACTCCATAATTCAGGTGGTGCCGAAGCACCACGTTGATTCGGGTTCCTCCCCGCTCTGTATTGGACCTGAGAGTTTTGCGTTGTCCTGCTGTTTTGCAGGGCGCCGCTTGCACCGTCGGTGAGCCCGGTTGCCCGGACTGCTTTCCAGAGTTGCCTTGCCGCGGCGGTACGTGGGCCTGAGAGATTCCTGGGGAGGATTTGCTCCTACGGCGCCTGCAGAACGTACCGGCAGGACTCTCCCGCCGCAGATCATCAGCATGTGCCACTGGTGGGTGACACGGCTCACACCTTACCGGAGTCGGGGGCAGGAAGCAAAACGGCGCCTCCCAGCCGGGCGGGCGGACGACGGCGGCACCTCCCGCCGTCGTCCTGACTCCTCCGCGTTAGGGGCGCCGGCGGGGACACCCTTTGGCGGGGCCTGAGACAATGGCCGAATGGAGATCGCCCTGGGACTTCTGGTTCTCGTTGCGGTGGTGTGCGCCGGAAGTGCGCTGGGCCGGAAGCTGAACATTTCGGTGCCGCTGCTGCTGGTGCTGGCGGGAGTGATCGGTTCCTTCCTCCCGTTTGTTCCGGACATTGAACTGAACCCCGAGCTGGTCCTCGTGGGCCTGCTGCCGCCGCTGCTGTACGCCGCGGCGCTGCGGACGTCCCTGTTCGATTTCGGTTCCAACCGCCGCGCCATCGGGCTGCTATCGGTGGGCTATGTCATCTTCGGGACCATCACGGTGGGACTGGTGGTCTGGTGGCTGTTTCCGGAGATTCCGCTGGCCGCAGCGATCGCCCTGGGTGCGGTGCTGGCGCCGCCGGATGCGGTGGCTGCCACATCCATCGCCCGGAAGGTGGGGATGCCGCGCAGGATTGTCACCATCCTGGAAGGTGAATCCCTGGTCAACGACGCCACCGCGTTGATCTGCCTCCGGGCAGCGATCGCTGCCATCTCCGGGTCCGTGTCCGCGGCCGGGATCGCCGGAGACTTCCTGCTCGCCGTGGGCGGCGGTCTGGTGGCGGGCCTGGCCGCGGCCTATGTGCTGACCATGCTGCGCAAACGCATCCGGAACGTCGCGATCAACACTTCCACGTCCCTGGCCGCCCCCTTTGTGGCGTACCTGCCGGCGGAGGCCATCCACGCCTCCGGCGTGCTCGCCGTCGTCGTTACTGGCTTGGTGATGGGCACAAAGGCGCCGTCCATGCCCAACGGTGCCGCCCGGCTGAGCCAGCGCAGCAACTGGAACACCGTGCAGTTCCTGCTGGAAAACTCGGTGTTCCTGCTGATCGGGCTCCAGGTCCGGACCATCATCGAGGGCGTCCAGGACGATTCCCTGGGTGCTGGCCGGATCTGGGCTGGTTGCGCCCTGATCCTGCTGGCGGTGCTGGTACTCCGGCCGGTGTGGGTGTTCCCGGCCACCTACCTCCCCCGCCTGATTCCTGCCGTGCGGCGCAGCGACCCGTCGCCGCCCTGGCAGTTCCCGGCGATCGTCTCGTGGGCCGGGATGCGTGGGGTGGTCACCCTCGCCGCGGTGCTGGTGCTGCCCGAGGACCTGGAGCACCGTTCAGTGCTGATCCTCGCTGCCCTTGTGGTGGTGGGCGGCACGCTGACGCTGCAAGGCTTCACCCTCCCGGCGCTGGTCCGGCTGCTGCGGGTCCAGGGCCCAGACCAGCGCGAGGATGCGTTGAACAAGGCATCGCTGATGCAGCTCGCCACCGCTGCCGGCGTGACCCGGCTGCAGGAATTGCGGACGGACGACGACCCGCCGGAGGTGGTGGCAATGCTGAAGCGGCGCACGCAGGAGCGCGGGCTGGCGGCGTGGGAACGGCTGGGCCGGCCGTCGGCGGAGACAGCCACCCCCAGTGAGCGTTATGCCCGGCTGCGGCTTGCCATGCTGGAGGCCGAACGGGCCAAGGTGCTGGAGCTGCGGCGCGGCGGCGAGTACGCGCAGGAGGTCCTCAGCGATGTCCTGGAGCGGCTGGATGTTGAGGAATCGATGCTGGACGTGGCGCTGGACGAGGTGGATGCGTCCGGCGAGGGCGGCGGCGAAGGCATCGCGAGGCCCGGCGGTGTATGCGGGCACCTCGAGCAGGCCCGGCCCCTTGAGGCGCCGCGGAACGCATTCTGCACTGACTGCCTGCGGGAAGGAACCACTACTGTGCACCTGCGGATGTGCCTGGCTTGCGGGCAAGTGGGGTGCTGCGACTCCTCGCCCGGAACGCACGCGTCAAGGCATTTCCAAGCTACCGGGCACCCTGTCATGCGCAGCATCGAGCCGGGCGAGGACTGGCGCTGGTGCTATCAGGACGACCTGCTGGGGTGATGGCCCGCTGACGTGCGGCCTGCTCCCGTGAGGGGACGACGGCGGGAAGGTCCCGCCGTCGTCCGGTCACCTGAAGTTTCAATGGGCTAAGCCCCGGGCAATTGGATTACGCCGAGCTGCTGCATCAGCCCAAGATCGTCCCGGTCAGACCAGTGCTCCACGATCTTTCCATTCTGGATCCGATGGATGGCCACTGCAGTCTCCCTCAGCTGGGCGCCGGTGGGAGGCAGCGGTCCGGGAAGCTCGCCCACATGCCGCCCGGTAGCTGTCAGCCTGGTCACCACCTTGTCCCCTTCTGCAACCTGGTCCTCAATCTCGTGGACGCCAGGCGTAGCCGAAAGAAAGATGCGGAAGGCCTGCTTCAGTCCTTCGCGTCCTGCCGGCAGTCCAGGAAAAGGCGGGTGATGGTCGAGATAATCTTCCGCCACCAGGTCATCCATCGCGTCGATATTCCCGGCGTCGATCTCGGCGTAGAAGCGGCGCACGAGCTCTTTATTGTCGTCAGTTCCCACGGCAGGCCTCCCCTTAGTACACGGCGTTTCGCGCTCGGATGGGATCAGGTGTCGCCGTTACAAGCGTGCCGTGGAGGGCAATTCTAAGTCCCCTATCGGCACTCCGGTAGAAGGTCAGGAGACGCCGGCGAGGACTCCGTCAATCTGTTCCAGCAGTCCGGGCCAGCCGTTGCCCATGCCTTCAATGGCCTGCTTGCCCATAGGGGTGTCGAGGCGGAAGCCTGCGTGTTCATGGTGGAGGATGGTGCCGCCGTCCACCGGCTCGAGCCGCCAGGTGATGGTGGTATCCAGCATTCCTTCCGAGAAGAGGAAGCTGATGGAAGTGCCGGGATCCACGGCGAGGACTTCACATTGCTGCTGGCCCCATGAGCCCATGTCCATGGTGAAGCGGTGGCCGACGACCGGCGCGATATCACCCGGCGCCCACCAGCGGGCCAGCAGTTCCGGGGTAGTCAGTGCGGCCCACACGGATTCCGCGGGGTGCGGATAGCGGCGCTCGAGCCGGATGGCGTTCTCGGTCATGACGGTTTCTCCTCGTCCAGAAGTTCTGCCAGCGCGTCGAGGCGCCGGTTCCAGTAGTGCTCGAAGTGCTTCACCCAACCGCCGATATCAGCGAGGCCTTGCGGCTGGAGGTGGTACAGCCGGTTGCGGCCGCGCCGTTCTTCCCTGACCAGCCCGGCCTCCCGGAGGACGGCGAGGTGCTCAGAGGCCGCCGAGCGGCTGAGGTTCAACAGCCCGGTGAGCTCGCCCGCTGTCCGGGGACCCTGGCGCAGCTCGTCGAGGATGACGCGCCTGGCCGGGTTGGAGACAGCGCCGAACACATCAGGAAGCACAGGATCAGTATATGTCGGAAATTTCCGACATATCTAGCTGGGACTTCTCCGGCCGATCCGGTGCCCTGCCCAGAAGGCGAGCAGGAGCAGCCCCACCACGGTGATTGCCACGCCGATCTGGGTTCCTTGGGTTATCAGGACAGCGCCGTTGGCACTGAACGGCGTCTTGCTGAGCGGTGCATACGCGAACCAGCCCACGTAATCCCTGTTCAGGAAGGCGATGAGCCCGCCTCCCAGCACCGCGGCGAAGCCTGCAAGAGGCACGACGGCGGCACGGACTTTGACTCTTTTTGGCGTGTTTGGCTGCTCGGCAGCATTGTTTTCCCCCATGGAAGCGAGTCTAGCCGGGCCGCAGCAGCCGGGATTAGGCTGGGCGGATGTTGACTATCGGAACTATTGTGCTCGGCGTCAACGACGTTGCCGCCGCCACCGATTTCTGGCACGAAGCCCTGGGCTATGTCCCAAGGGAGCAAGGTGACGAGACGTGGGTGACCCTTGCGCCGGCGTCGGGACCTGGAGCGCAGCTGTCACTGATGCGGAGCGAGACGCCGGTCCACGAACATCCCCGGATCCATCTGGATTTGTATGCGGATGACCAGAGCGCGGAGGTGGAACGGCTGGTCTCGCTCGGCGCCCAGCGCGTGGACTGGGACCTGTATCCGGAAGACCCCGACTACATCGTGCTCGCTGATCCTGACGGGAACAGGTTCTGCGTCATCGACAAAAGCCCGCGGTAGCGGAATTCAGCCGCAGAATAACGGCAAACTCAACAGAACTTGTTGCTCCAACTTTCCCTCTTCCTACGCTACGGTTGGCACCATCGGCGATTTTTCAAGGGGGAAAAATGGAGTTAGCGGAAAAGCTTTCAGCGTTGGCAGCAAAGGTACGCCAGCAGCGGGGAGTCATTCAGACTGAAGAGGCCACTAAGAACGCGTTCGTGATGCCCTTCATCTCAACCATTCTTGGGTACGACGTCTTCAACCCGATGGAAGTGGTTCCTGAGTTCATCGCTGACGTGGGGCTGAAAAAGGGCGAGAAGATTGACTACGCGATCGTCAAAGATGGTGAAGTTCAAATTCTTATTGAGTGCAAGAAATCCACTGAGCCCGTGAAGATCGAGCATGCGTCCCAGCTGTTCCGCTACTTTGCTGTGACGAACGCGCGCATCGCGATCCTGACGAATGGCGAGGTCTACCAGTTCTTCACCGATCTTGACGCTCCTAATCGAATGGACGCCAAGCCGTTCTTGGTCTTGGACTTGAATGACCTCGACGAGTCGCTGATCCCGGAGCTCCAAAAGCTGTCCAAGGACGTTTTTGACCTCGACTCGATCATTAGCGCCGCCGGTGAGCTGAAGTACATCGGTGAATTGAAGCGGACCCTGGCGGCACAATTCAAAGAACCCGAGGATGAATGGATCAAGTTCCTGACAGGCCGCGTCTATTCAGGCCCATACACGCAAAAAGTACGCGAGCAATTCACGTCACTCGTAACTAAGGCGTCCAAGCAGTTCCTTAACGACCAAGTCAACGAGCGTCTCAAGAAAGCTTTGGGAGCTCCCGGGTTCCCGCAAACGGAAGACATAACGGCGGCAGCTACAGTGACCAGCGCACCGGTGGCTGAAGCAGATCTGGCCGAGGCCGACGGGCTGGAGACCACCCTGGAGGAGATCGAGGGTTACCAGATCGTCCGCGCCATCGTCTGCAGTGAGGTCAAACCAGCCCGCGTCGTTCAGCGTGATGCCAAGTCCTATTTCGCGGTGCTGCTGGACGACAATAACCGGAAGCCGATCGCGCGGCTGCATTTCAACAGAACGCAAAAATACATTGGGATCTTCGACGAGAACAAGGAAGAAACGCGAGTTCCCATTGCGTCTCTCGAGGAGATTTACGAGCATACCGAAGCACTCAGGGCCAGCGTGAAGAGTTACCTTGGCACCCCGACGGGAAACTCGAGCAACTGAAACTTCCGGATCACGGCGGCGGCCGGTTGAACGAGACGCCGTTTCGACGCTGGCGTTCGGGAACATTCCTGCCCGCCATGCCGTTGGTATCCCTACGACGCACGCCGTCTTTCAACGCGGCGGCGCTTACGGAAGGGAACACATGGCCAGGGCTATCTGGAACGGAAAAGTCATCGCCGAATCCACGGACACCGTGGTGGTGGAAGGCAACCACTACTTCCCGCGCGAAGCCGTCAACGCCGACTACCTCAGGGACAGCGACTTCCACTCCATCTGCCCCTGGAAAGGCAAGGCCAGCTATCACACACTCGAAGTGGACGGAAAGCTGAACATGGACGCCGCCTGGTACTACCCGGAAACAAAGCCGCGGGCAAAACAGATCGAGGACCGGATCGCGTTCTGGCGCGGGGTCACCATCGAGGCTTAAGAACAGGCAACGGACGACGGCGGAACCTCCCGCCGTCGTCAGCTCAAGTAGGCCACCATGGTGATTGTGGATGCACAGCAGCTTTTCCCCGGCGCGCTCACGGAGATCTATGACGCGCTTTCAGCGCGGATGTCCGGGCTGGGTGACGACATCGTTGAAGAGTTTTCAAGAACCCAGGTAAGTTACGGGGCGGCGCGTAAGTTCACGTGGCTCACCCCCATTTCGAAGAGCAAAGCGCTCCTGACCATGGACATGTGGGATGAGCACTATGCCGCGTTCGTCCGTAATGTCATCCCGTTTCGTCACGACAAGTACACCCACCAGGTGGAAGTGCGCACCCCAGCCGACGTTGAGTCTGTTGCCGCCCTGGGCTGGTTTGAAGATTCAGCCGCGTGGGGCCGGAAGCAACGCTGACCAGTGGGCTGCTTCGTAAGCGCCGGCATCGTCGCTTTCCTCAAATTGATTGGCTCAGCTCCAGCTATGAGCCGACGATGACGTACTCGCCATTGAGCTCCTCGACCAGGCGTCCGATGTCCCTCGTTGACGGTTGGCCGGTGGCTATTTCAGTGAAGTCGACAACCATCCAATTCTTCCCATGGACTAGATGGATTTTGCCTTGGTTGGAGTCAGACAAGATCTGGTAGGTTTCGCGAAATGCTTTCTCATCTGCAAAAAGGTCTATCTGGACCTTTTCAAAGCACAATTTCTGCGCCGAGGCCAGCCTGATGCCATCGCCCATTGGCACAATTGGATCACCAACAGGATCAGCTTCGCAGGCCAGGACGTCATTGACGACGGTGTAAGCCTCATCCATGGAGCTGAATCCTTGTAAGTTCTCACCTCCCGGTTGCTCTTTGGCGCCACATCCCGCGACCGGAACGGCCACAAGAAAAGCAACCATTGCAATATTCGGCAAACACCTGTTCTTGGCCACTTTTACCCCCCGGTTATTTATCGCACTATTCCATATGCATGAGGAACCCAATAGCCCTTTCTGGTCCGCCGGGGGTGCGGTATTTATCGCTGTAGGCCGAGAGTGGCGATCAGGTCCTCGTGGAACTCGAACCAAATGCGATGAAAGGAATCACGGTCTGTGGCGATTAGCCAGGTTGTTTCCGTGGCTGCCTTTGCCACCGCCTGATCGAGGCGTTGCGCGTATCCGCCGAACCGCGGCAACGCTCCAGCCAGACGGGTTTCCAGGCCACGGAAGGGTGCCACGGCGTCGGTAAAGGTTTGATGCGTCTGGTGGTCCATCCCGTCATTTTGCTGGTTCTCCCGGGAGAGCCGGTCGAGCTGAAGCCAGCTGCAGGCGGCGACGATATCCGTGTTCAGGGGCACAAACTCCGAATGCACGGAGGTGACCGCGGCACGTGCATCCGCCGCTTCAAGTTCCCCGGCCAGGAGCCGTTCGTTTTCCGTCCTTCCGGCGACAGTCAGGGACCATCCCCGCGAGCCGCCGAACGAGGAGCGTGCGGCCCACCCCTTGGAGCCGGCTTCAATGAGAAGAGATTCGACTTGTTGGGAATCCTGGCCGAACCTTTTTGCCACTGCCTCAGTGTCGGCGAAGCCGAGGAGCCGGATGGAGTGGAGGGTGAGCAGCATTGTTGACTGGTTCGAGCTCATCACGGAACCTTTGGCGGCGCTTCGGTGACGGTTCCCTGGGTTCCGTCGACCACGACAGTGGTTCCGGCCGGGAAAAGGTGGAGGGCGCCGGCTACCCCTAAAACAGCCGGAATGCCATATTCGCGAGCCACGATAGCGGCGTGCGAAAGCATGCCGCCTGTTTCCGTGACGATTGCAGCGGCCAGCCCGAATAGCGGTGTCCAGGCAGGGTCAGTGGTCCGGCAGACAAGGATATCGCCGGGCATCACTGTCGAAAATTCATCCACGCTATGCACCGTCCTAGCCGTACCGCAGGCAGTCCCGGGGCTGGCGCCGGTTCCAATGGAAGTCATCAACCAAAATTACCGTGTCGCGCCGGGCAGCGCCGGGAGGTAGTTGCTTCTGTAATTTGCGAGCGCATCAGCAAGCATCCGGTGGCCTTGTTTCTCGAACTCGTGGTCGCCGAACTGGAAAGCCCAGGCGGCGGTGGCGACGGCTTCACGCAGCAGCGTTATATTCCAGAGTCTGCTCTCTCGCGGATCTGAACCATATCCCTCAAAGAAGGCCGCCTCCAGCTCGGGACGGGTCCGCCATTGCTGCACAGCCAGGCGGCAGAAATCGCTGATGGCCGGTCTGAATTCAAACCGGCCGAAGTCTATGACTCTTAACTCAGCCCGGTTCATGAGCCAGTTGCGTGGCTGCCAGTCTCCATGGGTCGGCACCACCGGCACCGGTTCCGGCCGGTATGCGGCGAGTACGCCCCGCACTTTCCCTGCCACAGATTCTTCAATGCGGTGGGGCGTCTCCAGCCAGGCCATCGCTTTCTCCGTAGCTGCCGCCTCATACCGCGAGTCAGTCCGAACGGTTTGGGCCTGGAACTCATGCAGAAGCTGCCCGGCTTGCAGGTAAGTGCCGCTCTCATATTCAGCTGCGCTTCCCTCCACCAGGTAACCCTCCAGATACTCCGTTATCAGGAGGTTCAAGGAAGGGTTGGCGTGCACGAGTCTGGGTGCCCGCTCCTGGCGGGCCCAGGCTTCTGTCCAGGCCTCATGAGCGTCTAGTTCACGCCGCATGTGACGATTGGAAGGTCCCGCTGCCTTGATGACGTACCTACCCTGTCCGTGCGCCACTTCAAGCACAGCGGTATCCACGAGATTCCAGGAAAGATCATTGAGGAATCGAACGCCCGGGAGCCGGGTTTCCACGAACTCGGCTTGTCCGGCACTAAGCCGGTTCCGGTGCCAGGATTCCATCCCAGCAGACTAACGCGTCCGCGCCGGATCTTTCCCTGGCAGTTGCCGTCATGGTTCCGACCTCGCTCAAGGTGCCTCGCTGCCCCAGCGTGCCAGCGCGTCGATCGCCTCGCGCAAGGCGAGCCCGCGATCGGTCAGCGCGTAGGCCCGGGTGTTGTGCCGGAGGGGCAGGCGGGACAGTACGCCGGCAGCCTCGAGCTCGCGCAGGCGGGTCGCAAGCATGTTGGTCGGCACTCCGAGGTCGCGCTGCAGATCGCCGTAGCGCTGTGGCCCGTCGAGCAGCCGCTCCACGAGGAGCAGGGCCCACCGCGATCCGACGATGTCGAGGGCCGCGGCGAGGTTGCTCACGCGGTCGGATCGGTGTCCGGCTTCATCCAAAACGGCGAGTAGTGGTAGCCGTCGGGGTCGTCGAATTGGCGCTGGTACATGAAGGGGTAGTCGTCGGTGTCACCGATCCGCCCGCCGGCGGCGCCGGCGCGTTCGGTGAGCTCATCGACCGCCTCGCGGGTGCCGAGGTCGAATGAGACCGTGACTTTCGAGGGGGTGTCGGGTCCGCCGACCAGCTCCTCGGCGCCGCCGATGCTCGCGTACATCTCGCGGCTGCCGAGCATGACGTACTGCTCGGGCGCGATCTCGAAGCATGACACGTTGTGATCGGACATCTTGGCGTTGAGGGTCCAGCCGAGGGCGGTATAGAAGGCGGTGGCGCGCTCAACATTCTCTACGGGGCAAGTGATGAAAAGGCTCATGACGCCATACTTGCAAAATGCAAGTATGGCGTCAAGCCCTCGGCAGCGGGGGATTGCAATGAGTCGAAACAGATTTCCGTACAACTCTTCATTGTCAAGGGTTCTGTGGCGGAGGAGACTTGGGGCGACGGCATACCATCAGGGGCCGCCCGCGGGGCCACCCGGCCGCAGGGCCTCACAGCACTCTGTAGCGGCCTGGTGGATCGATGAGCTCCATGACACCTCTCGAAAAGGCCGCTCAGCGTTCGCGCCATCTCGTGTCCTTGGTGGCTATCGCACTGATTGGATGTCTCGGCGGGTGCGAGTATGAATCCAACGACGTCTCCCTCCCGTCGGCCAGTTCTCCCACTACGGAGGCTCGCACTGTCCCACCGCCGCCGGAGCGTGGCGACACTCGCACGACCCCACTGCTGCCGGAGAATGGCGCCATCGACGCCGGCACATACCTCGTCCTCGCCCCTGGCTACACGGCGCCATTCGAGATCACTGTCCCAGACGGCTGGTCGAGTGAAAGCGGTGACACCCTGGGCAAGAACGACCCGGATCATCCGGGGGACGCGGCCGTCTACGTGGCTTGGTGGCCCGTCGACCATGTGCCGACGGACGCCTGCGAGTGGGTGGGCACCCTCGCCGAGGTCGATCCGTCGCCTTTGGCCTTCGTTGACGCCATGGCCGCGCAGAAGTCCACCGTGAGTACCCCCGCCGTCAAGGTCATGGTGGGCGACTACTCCGGTTTCGAGTTCGACCACTCGGTCGAGGGCGACGTGGAGATCACAGCCTGCGATGGCAAAAGGCTCTGCATCCACTCATCATCCGCATACGAATGCGGACGCTGGTACTCGACTCAGAATGAACGCGAAACCTACCGCGTGGTCGACCTGAACGGCCAGCGCGCGGTGATCTGGGTGGCCCAGTACCGCCCACCCATCAATCCGGAGCTGACGAGAGAGGCACGAGCCGTCTTCGACTCGATCGTGTTCAAGTCCGACAAGTGACCAGCTGATGCGATAGGCGATCCCGCCCGCGGACGCCGACTCCTTCCCTGAACCCACCTCGGTGTCTTGTAGCCTCAATGCCTCGAAACCCTTGGATTTCGCAACACTGAGGCTACAAGACAAATCAAGTTGAATTGGGGGAAAAATTCGGGTGCCTGCAAGAGGACCTTTCCCATGCGCTGCATTGCTCGGCGTAATGGTCAACGAGCCGTCGATGTGTCCTGACCGGTGACTTTTCCGCGCCGTGCTGGTCTGTACAACCGATACCGCCTCACGGGAGACTGACGCCATGCGCACCCTGGCCTTCGGCATGAACGTGAGCGTGGACGGCTATATCGCCGCGCCCGGCGATGACCTCGGCTGGAGCGTGCCCAGTGACGAGCTGTTCCAATGGTGGTCCGACCGGGTGGGGACCACGGGCCTGGCGCTGTACGGGCGAAGGCTGTGGGAGACCATGAGCTCCCACTGGCCGACGGCGGACCAGCAGCCTGGCGCCACACCCGCCCAGATCGAGTACGCCCGCCGCTGGCGGGACATGCCGAAAATGGTGTTTTCCTCGACAACCGGCACTGTCGACTGGAACACCAGTGTGGTCACCGGCGACGCGGTTACCAAGATCACGCGGCTCAAGGCCGACGACGGCGACTCCATGGACATCGGCGGCGCCACACTCGCCGCGGCGGCCATGCGGGCCGGGCTGATCGATGAGTACTTGATCGTCACCCATCCGGTACTCGTGGGCGCCGGTACGCCGTTCTTCACAGCCTTGGACAACTGGGTGAACCTGAGCCTCGTCGAGACACGGACCTTCCCCGACGGTGTACTCATGACGAGGTATGTGACCAGGGGCTGAGTGCCCGGCAGTCCGGCATCAGCCCACTCGAAGCTACGAAGTCCACGTCTGGACCTTTCGATCGCGTTGATCGGCGTTGTAGGGTGACGCCGTGATCGTCCCCGATGTTTCCCAGAATGCCGCCGCGGTCGCGGACCACTACGACGAGCTCGATCCCGTCTATCGACGGGTGTGGGGTGAGCACGTCCACCACGGGCTGTGGGCGACGGGCCGCGAGACGCCCGCCGAGGCGGTCGAGGCGCTGGTCCACGCCGTCGGCGATCGGCTGCGGCTTATGCCCGGGGAGGCATGCGTGGACATCGGCTGCGGCTATGGCTCCACCGCAAGGCAGCTCGCGCTGACACACAAGGTGAGCGTGACCGGGCTGACGCTTTCCGCAGAGCAGGCACGCTACGCCGCAGCGCATCCCGTACCCGGGGTGGATATCCATCTGCGCGACTGGCTCGCCAATGGATTGAGCGACGCCTCGGCCGCTGCCGCGTGGGCGATCGAGTCGAGCGAGCACATGGTCGATAAGCAAGCGTTCTTCGCCGAGGCACACCGCGTACTGGCGCCGGGCGGCCGCCTCGTGGTCTGCGCGTGGCTGGCCGAGACTGGTGCCAGCGGATGGAAGGTTCGCCACCTGCTCGAACCGATTTGCCGCGAAGGGCGCCTGCCCTCCATGGGCATGCGCGAGGACTATGAGGCGATGGCCATGGCGGCCGGTTTCGCAATCGATGACTACGAGGACGTCAGCCAGCGCGTCGCGCGCACCTGGACCATCTGCGCCCGTCGGCTTGTGAAGGCCCTGCTCGTCGATCGCGAGATCCGCCGCCTCGCCCTGGGCGGACGCAACCGCATTTCCGTTCTCAGCTTCCCCCGCCTCATCCTGGCCTACCGCACGGGTGCGATGCGCTACGGGATCTTCACGCTGTCGAAGGCGAGGTAGAACCGGGCGCGAACGCGGCAGAGAAATGCAGCAGGAGCCGGCCCGATCGCAAAGGGACAGCGGACGACGGCGGAGCCTCCCGCCGTCGTCCGCTGCTTCTTGAAGGGCCCTCCATTGCGCCCTCCAAAACCATTCCGGCTAGGCGGCCAAAGGCATGTCGAACAATTGCTCCGCAAGCCGGATCAGGTGGCGCGGAGCGTCGGCGTGCTCCCCTGACTCCGCCTGGCCCAGGAACAACGCCGTCCCGTGGATTGTCGCGTCCACGTCAACGCCGGCTTCGCGGATCAGGACTTCCGCCCGGAGGTTCTCGGCGTATTTGGTCCCCTCGCTGTCCAGGTAGGCATGCCAGCCCGTCCCGGCGATGTGCCCAATGTCCCCCGCCGCCACCCGCAGCAGCGCTGCCCGGTCCAACTCCACGGACAGGATGTGCACGGGGTGGACCAGCGGGGCCGGGACCACCAAGGCCGTGAAGGAAGTGTTCATCGTGTTGTCCTTGACGCTCGATCCGGTGTGCGGCGCCTGACCGCCGCGGGGACGCGGGCAGCCGTTCGGGCTAGGAGTCCCTTGTCCGGCTGCCCGCGGGCTATTTAGCGTTGGTTTTTGCGCGGCTTTGCGAAATTAAGTTCGCTATTCTCGCTTTTAGCCCTTTTGTCGGCCCTTTTTTCGAGAATTGACTTGCCGGCTTTTTTGGCAGGGCCGCTTTTGGGGGATTTTCCGGACATCGGAATCACGCCTTTCTTTGCTTGCGTTACCCAGTACCATACCTACTTTTATTTTTTAAGCCAGTCCTGCAAAAGTTGAGTGGAATCCGCGCGCTTTTTTCGTGCTTTTTCTGCCCGGGCTGCGACCGGGAGACTCCACGACAGGCAACCGCACAGGCTGCCGGGTGGAGGGGCGAGTGGATTCGCTTGCGGGCAGCGTCTAGCGTGAGTTCCATGGCGTCCGATGCTTCAGCTAACTCCAGCGGCAACCCGCTCCTTGTCCTGGGCAAGATCACCTCCATCCTCGATGCGTTCTCGCTCGCCAGGCCGGTTCTGTCACTGAGCGATATCCGCGAGCACACGGGACTGCCCACCTCCACTGTGCAGCGGCTCGTCACCAACCTGACCTCGCAGGGATTCCTGGACCGCGAAGAGGACGCCTACCGGATCGGAATGCGGATGGCGTATTGGGCGGCCCCGGCAACCCGGGGGATGGAAGTGGTGGACATCCTGGGCCCGCTGCTCAAGTCCCTGCGCGACACCACCGGCGAAACAACCTGCTTCTTCAAGTCGGAACAGCACTACCGCGTGTGCGTTGCGATGGCGGAAACGCGCCATGCTCTCCGCCGGGAAATGCATCTGGGCAAAGTGGCACCACTTCACGCGGGATCGGCCGGACGCGTGCTGCTGGCATGGGATCCCGAACTGCTGGAGGCGGTCCTCCGCGACCCGCTACTGCCCATCACCGAGTCCACCATCACCACATCAGAGGAACTCGCCGTTGCCGTCAAGCAGACCCGGCGGGACGGTTTCGCCATCACCGTGGGCGAGCGCGAAGACGGCGCCTCCGGCCTTTCCGCACCGGTCTTCGACTCCGCTGCCGGCCTGGTTGGCGCCGTCACCATCAGCGGGCCCACGCTACGGATGCCGTTGGAGACCTGTGAGGCTTGGGTGGAATCCCTGCTCACTACGGCCGAACATATGACACGGCTGATAGGCGGCCGCTTTCCCGGCGAGGCCTAGACCCGCCAGGAAATCCAAGAAAACCTATTGGACGGCAATGGCCTTTCCGGCAGCCCGCATTGCAGATGCATCGGTGGCAACATGGATTTCCGCGAAATTCTCCGCGTAATTTCCCAAATCATCACACACCGAGCCCACCACGGCGACTAAAGGAATGTTCCGGCCGGAATTCCGGACGCGGTGCAGAATTGCCGAGATGATTTTCCCGTCGCCGGTCTGCGAATCCAGCCGGCCTTCGCCCACCACCACCGCGGTGGCCGTTTGAAGGTAGTCGTCGAAGCCGGCAGCGTCCAGCACCGCATCCGCTCCGGACACAAGATCCGCCCCGAAGTGCGCCCACAGCCCGCCGGACAATCCCCCGGCTGCACCGGTCCGCGGGACACCGGCAGGGTTGCGCGGATACGAGCCGGCAAGGAGGGTCAGCCGTTCTTCCAGCAGTTCCACCGTTGCCTGGTCTGCGCCCTTCTGCGGCCCGAAGACGCGGGCAGCCTCCACAAAGCTGGTGGTGACATCGGACAGGACAGTGATCCTGGCGTCGTGAAGACCGCCCCTTTCGATGATGGCCTGCACTGCCCCGGCGCCGCCGTCGGTGGTGGCTGACCCGCCCGCCGCGACCAGGATGTGGGTGGCGCCGTGGCTGACGGCGGCTGCGATAAGCAGGCCCGTGCCATAGGTACTGGCGGCCAGGGCGTCCGCCGGGCTGCTCCGCCCGGCCGTGAGCCCGCTCACCTGGGCAACTTCAACGACGGCGGTACCGTCGTCAGCCAGCCCCAGGACCGCCTCGAGCGGCTCACCCCAGGAATTGACGACGTCGACACTCACCGGTGAGGCGCGCAGGCTGCGGCAGAGCGCATCAAAGGTTCCCTCACCCCCGTCGGCGACGGGCAGCCGGGCAGCCACTCCCCCGGCGTCCTCGATTCCCGCAGCGATGGCAGCGGCCACCTGTGCGGCTGTGTATGTTCCCTTGAAGCTGTCCGGGGCAACGAGGATGGTCATGCCATAACGAGGGGGTTGACAGGGTGGAGCGGCAGCCGGCCCTCGGCGATGGCGATGGCGTTGAGTGCACTCAGCCGCGCCATTTCGCTGCGCACCCGGACCGTGGCGCTGCCCACGTGCGGCAGCAGGACCGTGTTCGGCAGCTCCGCCAGCCCGGGCGCAAGCTGCGGTTCATCCTCGAACACGTCCAGCCCGGCACCGGCAATAACCCCGGAGCGTAAGGCCGCCACCAGCGCAGCCTCGTCCACCACAGGCCCCCGGGCCGTGTTGATCAGGATCGCATCCGTCTTCATCCGTGCCAGCACTCCCGCGTCCACGAGGTGCCGGGTCTGGTCATTCAGCGGCACATGGAGGGACAGGAAGTCGCTTTGCTCCACGAGTTGATCCCATGGAACCTGCCGGACCTTCCCCGCAAACTCACCCAGTTCCTCGTCATTGACGGGACGGTCTCCGGGCGGCCGGGGCGAGAAGATCACTTCCATGCCGAAACCCAGTGCACGCCGGGCCGTGGCGCGGGCAATCCGGCCGAACCCTGCCAAGCCCAGCACGGCGCCGGAAACATCCCGGCCCAGCAATAGCTCCGGCTCCCAGCCGAGGAACTTGCCGTCGCGGACCAGCCGGTCGGCCTCCACCACGCGCCGCGCGGTGCCGAGGATGAGCAGCATGGCGATGTCCGCCGTCGCATCCGTCAGGACACCGGGCGTGTTCCCCACCAGGATGCCATGGCGGGTGGCGGCGTCCACGTCGATGTTGTTGTAGCCCACGGCGTAGTTGGAGATGCCCTTGACGCGGGCGTTGGCCAGGAGCGGCGCATCCATGACATCGCGCAACTGGGTGAGGACCACGTCAAAATCCCCGGATGCGCACAGGCCCACCAGCGTTTGGTAGGAGGGCGGTTCCGGGAGGACCGTGACCTGTCCGGCGTCGGAGAGGAGTTGCATTCCGGGTTCCGGGATGGCCGTGGTGACCAGGAAATGGCTCCCCATGCTCAGTTCCCGGAGCGGTCGGCGGCGGCGGACTCTGCCGGCAGGACCCAGTCGAAGGCTTCGGCCCGGGACCTGGCACCCTGCGCTGCCTTGGAGCGGTTGGGTTCGCCCAGTTCTGCCAGCAGCTTCTCGGACAGGACCACGAGGTCCCCGAACTTCTCTGTGGTGAGCCACTCGGGCCGGGTGGCGAACAGGATGTCCTCGCTGGAGGTGTTCCCGCTGGCGCCGGGTGCGAAGGGGCAGCCGCCCAGGCCACCGAGCGCACCGTCCACCATGGCCGCGCCGGCCTGGATGGCGGCGAGGGTGTTGGCTACTCCCAAACCCCAGGTGTCGTGCCCGTGGTACACGATCCTGCGCGCAGGCGATTCCTCCCGGACCCGCGCGATCAGTCCCGAAACCTGGGCCGGGATGGCCTGCCCCAAAGTGTCACAGAGGACGATGTCCGTGGTGCCTTCGGCCCGGAGATCGTTGGCGATGGACAGGATCCGTTCTTCCGGCACGTAGCCTTCAAACGGGCACGTGAAGGTGGTGGCGATGCAGAGCTGGATCTGGCCACCCACCTCCTGCGTGTACTCGATGGCCTGCGGCAGGGCCGCGAGGCTTTCCTCGGTGGTGCGGCCGATATTTGCCTTGTTGTGCGAATCCGATGCCGAGAGGCAGTACTGGAAGTTCCGCGCCCCGGCTGCGGAAGCCTTGGCCACATGACCGGGCGTTGCCACCCAGATCCAGCACTTTTCCAGTTCCTCGGGGGTGAGTGCCTGGACCACTTCCAGCGTGTTGGCCATTGTGGGGACGAGGTCAGCCCGGGCCATGGAGCCCAGCTCGATGGCCGGGACGCCGAGGCGCAGCAGCTCGCGGACGGTTTCGACCTTCCGTTCTGTGGAGAGGAGTTTTCCGGTGAGCTGGAGCCCGTCGCGGAGGGTCACGTCCCGGAGGATGGTGCTTCCCAGGGTGGCGGCGAGGCCGTTTGCGTGGTGGTTCATGGCTGGAGTGCCTCCTCGCGGCCGGAGGCCGCGTTGATCGCTGAGGGGTCCATGTTCAGGAGCCCGGAAAGGATTTCTTCGGTGTTTTCACCCAGGTCCGGCCCGAGGTTCCGGATGGGCAGCGACTGCCCGCCCAGCACGGGAACAATGCCGGGGAATCCTACGCCGGGCAGGATCTCCTCGCCGGTGGACACGTCGAACTTCTGGATCATGTTGCGGGCGGCGTACTGGCTGTCGGTGCTGATGTCCGCAGCTGTGTAGATGGGTCCGGCGGGAACGCCGGCGGCGTCCAGGGCTGCGAGGGCTTCAGCCGCATCCAGTTCCCCGGTCCACGTGCCGATGGCTTCATCCAGCTCCTCGCGCCGGGCCCAGCGGCCGGCGTTGGTCTGCAGTCCCGGATCCGCGGCCAGGTCCGGCCGTCCGATGGTTTCCATGTACCTCTGGTAGATCGAGTCCCCGTTGCCGGCCACCACAATGCTGGCGCCGTCCTTGCAGACGTAGGCGTTGGAGGGTGCGATCCCCTCCATCCGGCCGCCCACCCGCTGGCGGTCCACGCCGTAGGCCTGGTAGTCCGGGATCAGGGATTCCATCATGGAGAACATCGCCTCGTGCAGGGCGACGTCGATGATGCGCTCGGTGAGCGGTACGGCACCAGCCGAGTCCCGCCGTCGTGCTTCCCTTTGGTAAAGGCTCATCATGGAGCCGAAGGCGGCGTACAGGCCGGCGATCGAGTCGCCGATGGAGACGCCCACGCGGACGGGTGCCCGGTCCGGGTCGCCCACGAGGTTGCGGAAGCCGCTGTAGGCTTCGGCGACGGCGGCGAAGCCGGGGCGCTCGGACAGCGGGCCCGTCTGCCCGAAGGCTGAGATCCGGGTGATGATGAGGTCCGGGTTCGCTTCGCTGAGGACCTCGGGTCCCAGGCCCCAGCGTTCCAGCGTGCCGGGCCGGAAGTTTTCGAGCAGGATGTCCGATTTTGCGGCGAGCGCGAGGACGGCCTGCTTGCCGGCCTCGGTGCGGAGGTCCAGCACCACTGACTTTTTGTTGCGGTTGATGGTCCGGTACAGCATGGAGGTATCGCCCTTGTGCAGGCGCCAGTTGCGCAGCTCGTCACCGGTTCCGGGGCGTTCCACCTTGATGACTTCGGCGCCGAAATCCGCCAGCAGCCTGCCGGCCGTAGGAGCGGCAATGTAGTTGCCGAGCTCCAGGACGCGTACTCCCTCCAGGGGCGCGATGGGTGTCTGTGTCACGGGGTTCTTCTTCTTTCGTTGGCGCGTGTCGGGGCGGAGGTACTGGATCCGGTTAGAACAGCAGGCTCATGGGCATGATCAGCAGGATGGCGACGACGGAGGCCACCGAGACGCCGACGGTCACCGATTTCAGTGCGCCCCTGACACTTTGCCCCAGAAGTGACTGCAGGAGCCAGAAGGTGTTGCTGGTGACGTGGACCATGAACAAGGATCCGGCGCCCGCGGCCAGGGCCAGGAGCACGGGATCCAGCCCGATGGCCGGAGCGATGGGAGCCAGCAGGCCGGCCGCCGTGATGGCGGACAGGGTGACGGAGCCGACGGCGATGTGCAGCACGGCGGCGATGGCCCAGACCACCAGGAGCGGGGCAACGGTGCTTGCCGAGAAGAATCCGCCCAGGATGTCACCCAGGCCTGCGGCCTTGACCGTGGCGGCGAGGGATCCGCCCACGCCGGTGAGGATCAGGATCTGCCCGCTTTCCTTGAAGCCGATGGTGATGGCCTCTTCAACACGGGACTGGCCGATGGCCGCGCGGGTCACGAGGGAGGTGCCGATCAGGCCGATGAGCAGGGCAATGACGGGTTCGCCGAGCAGCTGGAGCCAGGGCAGGTCGATCTCCAGGATCTGCAGGATGGCGCCGGCTCCGATGAGCAGGAGGGAAACCAGGAGCGGGGCGAAGAGAGCAAGCAGCGGAAATTCCTTGCCGCCCCGCTTGGCAACGGCCACGGTGCTGGGCTGGAGGTCCGCGCCGTCCTTGGCCGGGACGCGTGCCGGACCGGCGGATTCGCCGGGGACGTCTTCGTAGTCCTCTTCGCCTTCGCGGTCTTCTTCTGCCACGAAGGTGTGGTCCTCATCCTTGGCTTCGTTCCAGAAGCCGCGGCGGAAGAGGAAGGTCATGATGGCGATGGAAATGATGATGGTGGGGATCACCAGCATGAGGCCGAACAGCAGCATCTTGCCCAGGGGTACGTTCAGGAGGCCGGCCAGGGCGAGGGATGCGACGCCGGGGACCATAAAGACGATGCCGCATTCGAGGGCGATGGCCATGGCGGTTGCCATCCGGGCGGTGCCGAGCTTGCCGATCTTTGGTGCAAGCTTGCGGGCAAGGGGTGCGGAGATGACGAGCAGGACGTCCAGGAAGATGGACTGCAGGACGGTGCCGATGGCCAGGCCCATGGTGTAGGGCAGGCGTTTGGGGCCGAACGTCTTGAGCAGCAGCTCCACGAGCCGGCGGATGGCGCCGCTCTGGTTAAGGATGGAGCCCATCAGCACGCCGAAGGCGATGAGCAGGCCGACGTCGACCATGATCTCGCCGAAACCGGACGTGATGGTCTCCACGGTCTTTTCAACGCCCAGCCCGACGGCCAGTCCAAGGTAGACGGAACCGATGATCAGGGCGATGACGGGGTTGACTCTGAAACGCACAATCAGCACCACGGCGGCGAGGACGGCCACCGCAGTGTTAATCAGGACGGCAATGTCTGACATGAGGGGGAATCCGATCGTTGGGCCTTCTACGTCGAAGGCTTCGGGGACAGATGCGCACCGTGAGGAGGGCCAGATCGCTCAACCCATATTATAGGATGCAGCTCATAATGCAAGACATTTTTGTAGTTGTGACGGAAATGGGGGCACGCAAAAAGCGGACGACGGCCGGAGGTCCCGCCGTCGTCCGCTTCCATTCGCTCACCCGATGCCATTGCTGGACGTCGTAGGCTACTGAAGAGGTTGAACACCAACAAAGGCGTCGGGCCCGAAGGGAACATCGAGTGGACAGTAATCCTGGTACCTGGTTCTTGAGTGGCGCTGAGCGGGGGAACACGGCCACCGGAGTGCACGCCGGAGATGCCGGATCGCAGTCCTGGTCCGAGGGAAACCTGGTGCGGCCCCTGATTCACGGGGCCACCTATTTCGCCCGGCTGCATGAGGAGCTGACGGCCCTGCAGGCCGGAGACCGTGTGTGGTTTACCGACTGGCGTGGTGACGGCGACGAGCGGCTCACCGCGGACGGACCCACGATCGGTGAGCTGCTGGCGCAGTTGGCGGAAGCGGGGGTGGAGGTGCGCGGGCTGATCTGGAGATCCCATGGCGAGCGCATCTCGGCCCCGATGAGCAACCGGTCCAACGAGCTCCTCAGCCGCCAGATCAATGACGCCGGCGGTGAAGTCCTGTTGGATCAGCGGGTGCGCCTCTTCGGCTGCCATCACCAGAAACTGGTGGTCATCCGCCGCCGCGACGACGCCTCAAAGGACGTGGCGTTCGTAGGCGGGATCGACCTCTCGCACGGCCGCCGGGACGACGCCGATCACGCGGGAGACCCGCAGGCAGTGGACATGGATCCCCGGTACGGAAAACAGCCCCCGTGGCACGATGCCGCAATGGAACTGCGCGGGCCGGTGGTGGCGGATGTGCTGGAGCTGTTCGCCGAAAGGTGGAACGATCCCCATCCGCTGGACCACCGCACACCGTACCGGATGCTGTTGCAGCGCCTGGCCGACATGCCCCGGCATCCCGAACCCCTGCCGGAGACTGCGCCGCCACCACCGCCGGCCGGCCCCCACGCCGTGCAACTGCTGCGCACCTACGGCGTGAAGCATCCCCCATTCCCCTTCGCCCCCGGCGGTGAGCGGAGCGTTGCCCGCGCCTACACTAAAGCCTTCTCCCAGGCCCGATCGCTGATCTACATCGAGGACCAGTACCTGTGGTCCTCCGAGGTGGCCGACGGAATTGCTGCGGCCCTCGAACAGAACCGGGACTTGAACGTGATCGCCGTGGTCCCCCGCTACCCGGACTCGGACGGCCGCCTCGGAGGGCCGCCCAAGCGGGTGGGCCAACTGCGCGCCATCGAAGGGATGCGCCGCGTTGCCCCGGACCGGTTCGGCGTGTTCAACCTGGAGAACAAAGCCGGGACTCCCATCTATGTCCACGCCAAGATCTGCATCATCGACGACACCTGGTTCACCATCGGGTCGGACAATTTCAACCGCCGCTCCTGGACCACGGACAGCGAGCTTACCTGCGCAGTGATCGACACCAGCGCCGGTTCTGACGCTTCCCGTTCGCTGGCCCACTCCCTCCGCCGCGAGCTCTGGGGCGAACACCTGGGCGTGGACCAGAATGACCCCCAGCTCCAGGACCCGGCAGCCGGGCTGGACCTGTGGAAGGCCACCGCCGACGCCTTGGACCAATGGCACAAAACCGGACGCGGCTCCGACCGCCCCCGGGGGCAAGTGCGGCGGCACAATCCGCAAGGAGTGTCGCGGCTCCAGCGCATCTGGGCGAATCCCGTCAACCGCCTCCTGATAGACCCGGACGGCCGCCCCCGGAAAATGCGCGGGACCACCGAGTTCTAGACAATGACAAAAGGAAGCGGACGACGGCGGGATGTTCCCGCCGTCGTCCGTTCCCTCTTTTGGTGCCTACTGGCTGAAGGGGACCTTCTCCCAGCTCAGGACCTCGCCGCCGGTGCTGTTGCCGGCCACCGTAAACCGCACATAGTTCGTGGCGTTGGCGGAACCGTCCACCGTGATGCGCTGCAGGTTGTCCGCGGCGGGCTGGCCGTACACCGCGAGCCAGGGAGAGCCCTCGGCCAGCGGCTGGTTCTCGGCGAAGACGTGGCTGTCGCCGTTGACGAGGTAGACCGGGGCGTCGAAGCTGTTGGTTTCCTCGATGATGGTCTTGACGATCTCGCGGAACCCGGAGACCGTTTCCGGGTTGGCGGTTGCCGCGGCAAGCAGCGACGGATCGAACATGTCGGCCTGGGTCATCAGCACCACGGCCCGGTCGTTGCGGCGCTCCGCGTCTGCGAAGGTCTCGTGGATCTGGGCGATGACGGCGTCCGTCCGGTGCTGCACCTCAGCCAGCTGCTCCGCGGTGACGGTGGTTTCGCCCAACCCGGTCCATGGCTGCAGGGAGTTGTTGCTGCCCTGGATATCCACCACGGAGAAGGCCACCCGGTTCTCGGTAAAGCGGACGTTCTCCGGCAGCCCGAGGCTCTCCTGGGACTTGATGGGCATGGTGGCGCCCAGCGTCTTGCCGGGCTCGGTGAAGAACACTTCCCGCAGCTTGTCCAGCCGCTCCAGCGGGTTGTAGGCGCCGTTGTTGGTGCGGTGGCAATCCACCCACTCGTTGTCGCCGGGGGTGTAGACCAGCGGGTGCTCGAAGGTGTCGAACTGGGCCCGGATGTTGGCGAAGTATTCGTCGGAGCAAACCGACGAGCCGTTCTTGATATCGCCCACATGGGTGACGAACTTCAGGTCCTTGTCGGCGTTGATGTCCTGGATCCGGCCCGGGAACTTCGCGATTTCGGCGGCGCCGTACGGGATGTCGCCGATGACGCCAAATGTGAAGGCCTCGCCGGTGCTGTCGGCGGCTGTGGCGGGCTGGGACGCGAGGAGGCCAAGCGCCAGGGTGAGCGCCGCCGTCGTAATTTTCATGGTGCGTGAAGGCATCGGAAATGTTCCTGTCTCGGGGAAGGGCTTAGGCCGCGCGGGCGGTGAGGAACTGCTGCAGGCCGGCGAGGTCGTCGGTGTTGATGTGGTCCACGCCGGCATCGGCCAGTTCGGTCCACACAGCGTCCCGGGCCAGGCCGGGCATGTCCGGGGTTGCCCAGAAGCGGACGCGGTAGCCGTTGGCGTGCGCCTTGGCAACGTAGGCGTGCAGCTTGGTTCGCTCCGCTTCGGGCATGGGCCCGACGCCCTGCCAGGTGAAGAGCTTGGTCCAGTTGTCGCTGACCAGCGGCATCAGGCCAGCAGGCATGCCCGAAGCGAGGTCGGCGGAGCGGCCGTCGTAGAAGCTGAACCGCTTCTCCTGTGCCTGCATGGTGGCCAGCGGACGGTTGCCGCTGATGACGGCGGTGACAGGGCCGGTCTTGACGTTGCCGCTGGTGTAGCGGCTCATGATGTCGCGGTGCTCGGCCAGTTCCTGCTCAATGGCGGCATACGTGGCCTCACCCTCGCTTTTGATGTCGATCAGGAGCTGCAGGCTGCCGTCCCAGTGCGGGTAGACGCCGTGGCCCGGCTGGGTGCGGACCAGGTCCTGCAGCGGGTCGAGATAAAGGCTTTCGAGCGTGACGCCCTGCTTGGCATCTTCCAGATCGTGGGCCACGCGCAGCTCACCGTCCACCAGCCACACGTCCGCTTCAACGCTGGTGAAGCCGTGCTCCAGCGCCTCGAACAAGGGACGGTCATGCTCGTAGTCGTTGTGCGCATGTGCCTGGGCCAACGGCTGGCCTACGACGACGGGAGCCGGCTGGGGTGCCTCGGCCTGGGCCGGTGCCACTGCGGTGCCGGCCAGGGAGGCAAACACGGCGACGGCAGCGAGGGTGCTTTTCACGAACACGGAGTACTCCTGGTACCTCGGGGATGTTCGCCCGGCAGGGGGTGTGCCGGGCGAAGGGTGCGTGAAAAGACTGCTGGTGGCAGGAGAACGAAGGCGGACATCCTGATTGCTGGCAGGTGAACCGGGAGGGACCAATTCCCCTTTTACATGCAGATTAAGTCCGGATTCGCTGAGACAAGTATTGCTGAGAAACCGCTTTCTCGCTAATGTCCTTGTCAGCGCTCACAAATGACCGGCGTCACAGTGGACCCGGCCGAAGCGCAGTTCATTCCAAAGACGGAAGAGAGAACATGCGAAAACGCAGTACCCGCTTATCCATGTCCGCAGCCATTGCCGTAGCAGGGGCACTGGCCATTTCGGCTCCTGCCGGAGCATCTCCCAACCCGGTGGCGGACCCTGTCGCCCAGACCGCCCAAACCCCGCTGGAGCGCCAGGTACTTTCCGCAGGCGACGGCTGGGCATCCGAGGGAACCGGAACCACGGGAGGCTCAGCGGCGGCAGACGACAACGTTTATGACGTCTCCACCAAGGCAGAACTGCTGGCCGCCTTCGCAACCGCCGGCACGCAGCCCAAGATCGTCCGCGTCCACGGAACCATCGACGCCAACACCGCCGCGGACGGGAAGCCGCTGACCTGCGAAGACTACGCCGCAGGCACCGGCTTCAGGCTGGAGCAGTACCTTCAGGACTTCGACCCCGCAACCTACGGCCGCACCGAGGAGCCCGCCGGCACGCAGGAAAGCGCCAGACGCCTCGCCGCAGCAAACCAGGCCAAGACCATCCGGTGGGACATCCCCAGCAACACCACCATCGTCGGCGCCACCCCGGAGAGCAGCATCACCGGCGCCGCTCTCCGCGTCAACGGCGCCACCAACGTGATCGTCCGCAACCTCACTGTGCGGGACGCCGCGGACTGCTTCCCGGCCTGGGACCCCACCGACGGCGCCGAGGGCAACTGGAACAGCGAATACGACCTGCTCCAGGTCATCAACAAAGCCACCCACGTCTGGATCGACCACTCCGAATTCACTGACACCCCCAACCTGGACAGCAACCAGCCGCTGTACTTCGGCCGCCCCTACCAGGTGCACGATGGCGCCGTGGACGTCACCAACGGCTCGGATCTGGTGACCATGTCCTACAACCGGTTCTCCGACCACGACAAGCTCCTCCTGATCGGGTCCACCGACTCGGCCAACCGCGGGGACCCCGGCAAGCTGCGCGTCACCATCCACCACAACGTCTTCGAAAACGTCGGCCAGCGTGCCCCGCGCGTCCGGTTCGGCCAGGTGGATGTGTACAACAACCAGTTCAAGGTCAATGAGGACAGCACCGTCCCCTTCGAGTACGCACTCGGGGCCGGATTCGACTCCCACCTCTACGCTGAGGCAAACGCCTTCACGCTTCCGGCCGGAACCGACGCCGCGGACCTCATCCGGCGCTTCAAGGGAACCGCAATCACCACCGTCGCGAACGCCGTCAACGGCAAAATCACCGATCTTCGCGCCGAGTACAACGCCGCTGCCGCGCCCGCGGACCAGCTGGCCGAGGACACCTCCTGGACACCACTCCACCGGACGCAGGTCCACCCGGCCCAGGCCGTCCCGGCGCTGCTCAAGAACTCCACCGGCCACATCTTCACTGCCGGCGGAAACCTCTGATGGCCGCCATCCTGCCCAGCCGCCGCAGCGTCCTGGCCACCCTGGCGCTCACCGCAGGAACCATGGCCCTCTCGGGAACGGGCATAGCCAGCGCCTTCCCCCAAGCAGAGCCGGAGCCCACCAAGCCACGCACCAAGCCGGTCATTTTCGTCGTCGGGGACTCGACGTCGTCGGCCTACCAGCAGTCCGAACGCCCCCGCGCCGGATGGGGACAGGCCCTGCCGCTCCTGCTGGGGCCGCAGGCCACCGTCTTTGACTACGCCTGGTCCGGCGCCTCCTCCAAGAGCTTCGCCGACGCAGGGCTGCTGGACCGGGTGCTGGCACTGATGCAGCCGGGCGACTACCTGCTGATTTCCTTCGGCCACAACGACGAAAAAGTGGCGGACCCCAACCGTGGAACGCTCCCGGACACCACCTTCAAGGAGTACCTGGGCCGGTACATCGAGGGCGCCAGGGCACGCGGGGGCAAACCCGTCCTGGTGACCTCCGTGGAACGCCGCCGCTTCGATTCCTTCGGCAACGCCCAGGAATCCCATGGCGCGTACCCGCAGGCTGTGCGGGAACTCGCCGCGGCGTCCGGCACTCCACTGGTGGACCTGACGGTTTCCTCGAAGCAGCTGTGGCAGCAACTGGGCCCGGAAGGGACCAAGCAGCACTTCCTTCACCTTGCTCCCGGCGAGCACCCGCAGTACCCGCAAGGCTCGGAGGACAACACCCATTTCCAGGCCGCCGGAGCGCTGGCCGTGGCCCGCCTCGTGGCCCGCGAACTGCAGTCCAAGGAGATCGTCCCGCCGGGCTACTTCCTGAATGTCGACGCCGGCGCCGATCCCCTGCTGGGCATGTACTGGCCCGCCGAGCGGCCCGTGGATGTACCGGTGACGCTCGACGTCGGACCGGGCAGGACGTTCGCGACCGTTCAGTCTGCCGTCGACTCCGTCCCCTCGGGAAGCCTCCAGCGGACCGTCATCAGGATCCAGCCCGGCACCTACCGGGAAGCCGTGCGGGTGCCATCCGACAAACCCCGGGTCTCCTTCATCGGCCTGGGCAGCCGGCCGGAGGACGTGGTGATCGTCTACAACAACGCGTCCGGTACGCCCAAGCCGGACGGCAGCGGGAACTTCGGCACCTCGGGCAGCGCGTCCGTGCGGATTGACGGGCCGGACTTCGTGGCCCGGAACCTGACGTTCAGCAACGACTTCGACGAGGCGGCCAACACAGGAATGAAGGACCGCCAGGCCGTGGCGCTGCACATCACTGCGGACCGTTCGGTGCTGTCCAACGTCAGGATGCTGGGCAACCAGGACACCCTGCTGGTCAACTCCCCGGCGGCGGGCGTCCAGGCCCGGTTCTACTTCGAGGACTGCTATGTGGAAGGGGACGTTGACTTCATCTTCGGCCGCGGCACCGCTGTCTTCAGCGGCTGCGAGATCAAGTCCCTGGACCGCGCCTCGAGCACGAACAACGGCTACGTGACAGCAGGCAGCCTGGACCTGTCCATCAACTACGGCTACCTCTTTGACCATTGCCGGCTCGTCTCGGATGCCGCCGCAAACACTGTCCACCTCGGCAGGCCGTGGCACCCCAGCGGCGACCCGAAAGCTGTTGCCCAGGTCCTGGTCCGGGACTCCTGGCTTGGCGCCCACATCTCCGGCACGCCGTGGACGGACATGAGCGGCTTCTCCTGGCGCGAGGCGCGGTTCCACGAGTACAACAACCGCGGCCCCGGCGCGCAGGTGACTGCCGACCGTCCGCAGTTGCCCGCGGCTGAGGCGGGCAACTACACGGCCAGGGACTACCTGCAGGGAACGGACGGCTGGGCACCCCAGCTCGCAGGCAGGCACGACGGCGGACTGCAGCGTCGTGCCGTCGGAGGTGGCTGCTTAGCTTCCGGCATGCAATGGCGGGCGACATCCGCTAATGGCCCACCCCGGAAAACCGACGCGGGGTCACTTTCGGCCCAATAATCGCTGCATTTTGGGCCGGGAGTGACTCCGCGTTGCAATGGCGGGCGGACGACGGCGGGAACCTCCCGCCGTCGTCCGCTTCCTGGCAGCTACTTCTGTACGTTCGCGGTCAGTCCTTTGCCACGTCCAGCTCGATCATTGCCCAGGACAGCGCCGGGAGAGTTGCCCGGAGTTCGGAGCCGCTCGCCTTGGCTCCTTCCAGCGGCTTGAGCCCCACCTGGTCCGGCCTGCTTTGAGTGTTAATGGTGAAACGGTCGCCGTCTTCAGGGATTTCCAGGACCTCCGCGCGGACAACCTGGCGCGCATCAAAACCGCGAAGTGCCACTTCAACGTCCGCCGCTTCCTCAAGGCCGCGGTTAGCGAAGAACAACGCCAGGCGGCCTGTCTCCTCATCCCAGGTGGCACTGACATCCACAAGATCGGTGCCGCCGAAACGGGCATTTTCGTACTTGTCCGAGTCAACGGCCAAACGCAGGATCTGGCCCTTGGCCAGCTCTGCCATCCGGGCGAACGGGTGGAAGATGGTCTGCCGCCACGCCGGCCCGTTTTCCTCGCTGAAGATCGGAGCGATGACGTTGACCAGCTGCGCCTGGTTGGCGATCTTGACGCGGTCGCCGTGCCGGAGCAGCGAGTTCAGCAGGGTTCCCACCACCACGGCATCGGTCACGTTGTATTTGTCCTCGATGACCCTGGGGTGCTCGCGCCAGCCCGCTTTTGCCACATTGTGGGGCTGGTCCTGGGTATCCAGGCCGCGCTGGTACCAGACGTTCCACTCGTCGAAGGAAAGGTTGATGTGCTTCTTGTGCTTCCCCTTCGCCCGGACGGCGTCGGCAGTGGCGATGACTGATTCGATGAAATAGTCCATGTCCACGGCGCTGGCGAGGAAGCTGCCGGCGTCACCGTCGTGCTCCTGGTAGTAGGCGTGGAGGGACACGTAGTCCACCTCCTCATAAGCGTGCGTCAGGACCGTCTGCTCCCACGCACCGAACGTGGGCATGCCGGAGTTGGAGCTTCCGCAGGCCACCAGTTCGATGTCCGGGTCCACGAAGCGCATGGCTTTGGCGGCTTCCTGCGCCAGGCGGCCGTATTCCTCGGCGGTCTTGTGGCCGATCTGCCAGGGCCCGTCCATTTCGTTGCCCAGGCACCAGAGCTTGATGTTGAACGGATCCTTGTGGCCGTTCCTGGCGCGGAGGTCGGACCAGTAGCTGCCGCCGGGGTGGTTGGCGTATTCAACGATCTCGCGGGCCGCGTCCACTCCCCTGGTGCCCAGGTTGATGGCTTCCATGATTTCCGTGCCGGCCAGGCGGGACCAGTCCACGAATTCGTGCAGGCCGAACGCGTTGGTCTCCACAGTGTGCCAGGCACCGTCCAGCCGGCGGGGGCGGTCCCCGCGCGGGCCGATGCCGTCTTCCCAGTTGTAGCCGGAGACGAAGTTGCCGCCGGGATAGCGGACAACGGTGGCGCCGAGTTCCTTGACGAGCTTGAGGACGTCTTGGCGGAAGCCGTTCTCATCCGCTTCAGGGTGGCCCGGCTCGTAGATGCCGGTGTAGACGCAGCGGCCCATGTGCTCCACGAAGGAGCCAAAGAGGCGGCAGGGAACTTCGCCGATGGTGAAGTCGCGGTCGAGGGTGATCCGTGCGCGGGAAATGTTGGAGTTTCTCCTTGGTTGTGGGAGGTCTGTTGGAAAGCGTTGGGTTTGGCAGGCGGAAGGTGCCCGATCAGGTCCCGGCGAGGCCCGTCGTCGCAACGCCCTTGATGATCTGGCGCTGGAAGAACAGGAACACCAGGATCAGCGGCAGCGCCGCGAGCAGGGCGGAGGCCATGTTCTGCGCGTACTGGATGCCGTAGGCGCTCTTGATGGTCTGCAGGCCCACCGGAAGGGTGAGGAGCGAGCCGTCGTTGGTGGCGATGAAGGGCCACAGGAAGTTGTTCCAGGCGCCGATGAACACAAAGATGGCGACGGCGGCCAGGATGGGCCGGGACAACGGAAGGATGATTTGGGTGAAGATCCGCATGCGGCTGGCGCCGTCCATCACCGCGGCTTCTTCAAGTTCGCGCGGAATCTGGTCGAAGAACTTCTTGAGCACGAACACCATGGCCGGGTGGATGACCTGCGGCAGGATGATGGCCCATGAGGTGTCGATCATATGCAGGGCGAGCATCTGGTAGAAGAGCGGGATGATCAGAACCGGCGGCGGGACGATGATGGAGGCGATGATCACCGTCATCAGCACCTTCTTGCCCTTGAAGTCGATCCGGGACAGCGCATAGGCCACCAGCGCCGAGATCACCAGGGTGATGGCCGTGATGGCCGCGGAGGTGTACAACGAATTCCACGTCCAGAGCGGGATGTTGCCGTCCTGGAAAACCTTCACGAACGCTTCAGGAGTAAAGCCCGACGCCGGCACCCAGCTGATCTTCGGCGCTGCGGCATCCGTCTCGGTCTTGAAAGCGGTGGCGGTGGCCCAGGCGAAGGGAACCAGCCAGAGGACTGCGATCAGCGCGGCCACCACCACGGCGGCGATCTTGCCGGCGGTCATCTTCTTGCGGGGTTGGCGGAGGTCCTGGCTGGTGCTGGTGCCCGTGCCTGGCTTCGGGCGGTCGAGGGTCTGAATGGCCATGGTTATGCACTCCTGCGGCGGGTGATGGCGAACTGCATGACCGAGACGAGCACGATCAGTCCGAAGAAGATGTAGGAGATGGCTGCCGAATAGCCCAGCCGGTAGCCGGTAAACCCGGTTTCGAAGATGTACTGCACCACGGGCCGGGTTGATCCTCCGGGGCCGCCGGCGGTCATCTGGTACACCTGGTCGAAGATCTTCAGCGAGGCCAGGATCTGGAGGAGCACGATCATCACGGTGGTGGGGGTCAATTGCGGCAGGGTGATGGAGAAGAACTGCCGCCAGGCTCCGGCGCCATCCAGGGATGCCGCCTCATAGTGCTGGTGCGGGATGTTCTGCATCGCGGCCAGGTACAGCAGGAAGTTGAACCCCACTGTCCACCACAGCGTGGCGATCACGATCGCCCACATGGCCACGTTGGGGTCGTTGAGCCAGGCGACTTTGGGGATACCGATCTTGGACAGGGCATCGTTGATGAGGCCAAGCTGCGGGTTGTACATCCAGGTGAAGAAGAGGGAGACCACGGTGGACGCGAGCAGGTAGGGGGCAAAGTAGGAGAGCCGCCACAGCCACTGCGCCGGAAGCCCGACGTTGAGCAGCGCCGCCATCACCAGGGCCACCAGTACCAGCGGGACCGTGCTGATGACCGTGAAGTAGAGGGTGTTGCCGAGTGAGCGCCACATGCCGGCGTCGGCCAGGGCTTCGGCGTAGTTGGCGAAGCCGATCAGGCTGTCATTGGCTCCGGTCAGGGACTTGCCGGTGAGGCTCATGTAGAGGCCATAAAGAAGGGGCCAGACAAGGAACACAAGGAAGAAGACCAGGAAGGGGGCGGCGAACCCCCAACCGCTGCGGTTGCTCCTGGTGAGGCTCCCGGGTTTCCGCCGGGCTGCTAGTGAAGAACTCATGAAGGACTCCTTTGTCGCTCGGTGGGGTTAGACCGGGTTGGGCATGGAAAGAAGGTGGTTGGTCCGCTCTTCGAAGGCGTCCCAACCCGCAGCTGCCTTGTCGCGGCCGAGGAGGACGTTCTGCACGTTCTCCGCGAAGTAGGTCTGCCAGTCGGAACCTGATCCGCTGAACCAGGATTCGGGATCGTAGGCAATCACGTCGGCTGCATTGGCGTAGTGCACCTGCGGTGTGAGGTCCTTGTAGGCCTGCGACTGGACCACGGGCTGGTACGCGGGGATGTGGCCGGCTTCAGCCCAGGAGAGTGATCCCTTGAGAACGTCGCTGACGAACTTGTAGACATCGCGGCGCTTCGCTTCGTCCACGTTCAGTTGCCGCGGAAGGACAAAGGAATGCGAGTCTGCGTAGGCGGCCGGCGTGCCGTAGAGCGTGGGAATGGTCGCGGCGTCCACCGGCAGGCCTGCCTTCTTGAGGGTGGGCAGTTCCCAGACCCCACTGAAGAGCATCCCCGAGTCGCCGCGGGCGAATTCCGCGATGCCGGTGCTGATGTCGCCGCTCTTGGCCGCGATGGTGTCATCAAAAAGCGATGCCATGAACTCCAGGGACTCAATGGCTGCGTCCCGGTCAACCTTCATCGGCTGGCCCGGCGTGAGGGTGATGTCCGCGCCGTGCTGTTTGTAAAGCGTGTAGAAGAGCCGCCACATCTGGGATCCGCTGCCCAGGTAGCCAAAGGACAGTCCATGGGCTTTGGTGACCTTCTGCATTTCCCTGGCCAGGTCCATGAACTCCTGCGGGGAAGCCACGTCCTCCAGTTGTCCGTTGCCAGCCAGGACCCCGGCTTTGCTGGCCACGTCCGTGTTGTAGAACATCACGAACGGGTGCGAATCCAGGGCGATGGAGAACACTTTGCCGTCCTGCTGGCTTTTCTCCCAGATGCGCGGGGCAAAGTCTGCAGCGGAAACTCCGTGCTCTGCCAGCAAGGAGAGGTCCCACGGATCGATCAGTCCACCTGGCGCGTAACCGGGGACGCGGCTGGCATGCATGATTGCTACCTCGGGCGGACGTCCACCTGCTGAGGCCATGGCCAGTTTTGTGTAATACGGAGGTCCCCAGGCCAACACCGTGGGATTCACCTTGAACCCCGGGTTGGCCTGGTTGGCGCCGTTGATCATGGCCTGCATCTTGATGCCGTCGCCACCGGACAGCAGATGCCAGAAGCCGATATCCCGGACACCGGCGGCCTGGGCGTTTCCGCCGCACCCTGTCAGTGCGCCTGCTGCCAGGAGGCTGCCAAAGGCCGCGGTTCCCGTCAGTAACTGTCTCCGGGACAACTGCTTCCCGGGAAATACTTCAAACTGCTTCACCAATCACTCCTTTGGATGGGTCCGCTGAAAGGTCACTTCTTATTGCTCAAAACTTCCGGTTCCGGCGCATCACGTCCTGCGGCCAAGGCCTCCGGGGAGTGACGCGGGTCTCACATTACATCGATGTAATGACACCTGCAAGGAAAAATTGTTAGCGCAAACAACTTGATTGCAGGCTCCCGTTTCAGCCGCCGCTGCTGTCCCGTTCCACAATCGTGTAGTCAATGGGAGCCAGGCGCTGTTCATGGCCCCTGTCCGCCATCCGCTCCGTCAGGAGGCGCAGGGCTTCCGTGGCGACAGCGCGCTTGTCAAAGGAAACGGTTGTTAGGGACGGAACGGCATAACGGCCGTCAGCAATGTCATCAAAGCCCGCCACGGCAATGTCCCCCGGAATCCGCAGGCCCTTCTTCCAGAGCACGCTCAGTGCGCCGATGGCCATGGAATCGGTGAAACAGAACAAAGCCTCCGGAAGCGGATGCGAGGCCAGGTAGGCCGTCAGTGCTTCGGCAGCAGTTTCGGGTGTCCATTTTTCGCACGGAATCAGCAGCGACTCGTCCCGGTCAATGCCGAGGATCCGCAACGCTTCTTCGTAACCCTGGGTTCTCTGGATCGCCGCGGCCGATCCCCTGCCCTGGGTGGTTCCCAGGATGGCTATCCTGCGGCGCCCCGGCTTCGCCAGGGCCAACGTCATGTCCCGTGCCGCCGCGAAGCTGTCCACGAACACGCGGTCGGCGAGCTTCTGCGTGACCTCGCCGAGCAGGACCACGGGCGGAAGGGCAACACCTACCTGGACCGCGCTCTCATCGAGCACCACAGGATTGAGGATCAGCCCGTCGATGAGGTTGGTGCGGGCGCGCACCATAAGTTCGTGTTCGCGCTGGGGATCGGAACCGGTTTCCTCGATCTGCACCACCCAGCCCTGTTCATGCGCTACCTCGACGATGTTGTGGGCGATCTCTGCCGAGTAGGGCGTGGCAAGGTCAGGCAGGGCCAGCGCAATGACACCGGATCGTCCATTGCGCAACCCCCGGGCGGAGAGGTTGGGCACGTAATCCAGATCGAGGATGGCCTGCTCCACTTTCAGCCGGGTGGCTTCACTCACCGGAACGATGCCGTTCATGACGTTAGACACCGTCTTGGGTGAAACACCGGCGCGGCGCGCGACGTCCTTGACCGTTGCGCGCACTGCTCCCCTTTCCGACCCAATATCGCCAACCCGGCAGGCAGCGGATGCCGCTCTGGTGGCTTGCTGATGATGTTACCGCCCGCTTAAGGGAGGTCCTGCCAGAACCCGTTTCAGCAGGGACTCCCTTACGCGTCCGGGAAGGCGTTGACTGGAGGAAAAGCCCGGCACATCGGCGTCGGGCGAACGATTATCAGCAAGGGAGACATGATGCATACACGGACACTTGGGCAGGGCCTGCAGGTTTCGGCGATGGGCCTTGGCTGCATGGGAATGTCGCAGAGCTACGGCCCCAACCCCGGGGACCGCCAGGCGATGATCGGTGTGCTCCGCGACGCCGTGGAGATCGGCATCAATTTCTTTGACACCGCAGAGGTATACGGCCCCTTCGTCAACGAGGAACTGGTCGGCGAGGCACTCGCACCGGTCCGGGAGGACGTGGTCGTCGCCACCAAGTTCGGGTGGCGGATCGAGAACGGGAAGTCCGTGGGGCTGGACAGTTCACCCGAGCGGATCAAACGCGTGGCCGACGAGTCGCTGCGCCGGCTGCGGGTGGACACGCTCGACCTCTTCTACCAGCACCGCGTGGACCCCAATGTGCCCATCGAAGAGGTGGCCGGAGCCGTGGGCGAGCTCGTCCAGGCCGGAAAGGTGCGCCACTTCGGGCTGTCGGAAGCCTCGGCCGCCACCATCCGCACCGCCCACGCCGTCTTTCCGGTGACGGCCGTCCAGAGCGAATACTCACTGTGGACACGGGACCCGGAGCCGGAAGTGCTGCCTGCCCTGGCAGAACTGGGCATCGGTTTTGTGCCCTTCAGCCCGCTCGGCAAGGGCTTCCTCACCGGAACCGTGGATACGGCCACACAGTTCTCGGAGGGTGACGTCCGCGGCACCATACCGCGTTTTTCTCCCGAGAACCGCGCCGCCAACCAGGCCTTGGTGGATCACGTGGCCGGACTCGCGGCAGCCAAAAACGCCACGCCGGGGCAGATTGCCCTGGCCTGGCTCCTGGCGCAGCAGCCGTGGATTGTGCCGATCCCCGGTACGCGCCGTCGGGAGCGCCTCGAGGAGAACGCAGCCGCTACCGCCGTTGCCCTGTCCGCCGATGAAGTGGCCGACCTCAACGCAGTCGCCGCCCGGATCGGCGTGCAGGGGAACCGCTACAACGACCTGCACATGGGCCTCGTCGGGCGATGATCCCTGACGCCCCCTCACCCTGAGGAAAACCAACGCGGGGTCACTTCCGGCCCAATAATCGCTGTATTTTGGGCCGGAAGTGACCCCGCGTTGCAAAGGGGAGCGGACGACGGCGGGAGGTTCCCGCCGTCGTCCGCTTTCTGTTGGTGATGCGTCGCTTCCCCACCACGGGCACTGCTAGAAGTGGCCGGTGGGCCCGCTGTCCTGGACTTCGCCGCGCCAGCCGCCGGTTTCGGTACCGCGCGATTCGATGAAGGCCTTGAACTTCCGCATGTCGGCCTTTACCTGCATCTCGTCGATCTTCAGTGCGGCGCCTGCCTTTTCGGTCAGGGTTTCCGGCGCCCATTCGAAATGGACTTTGACCTTCGTGTGGTTCGGATCCAGCGGCGTGAACCTGATGATTCCGGCGTGGGACTTGCCATCGGTGCTGCGCCAGGCGATCCGGTCGTCCGGCTCCTGGTCAACAATTTCGGTATCGAATTCGCGCTGAACGCCGCCCACCTTGGTCACCCAGTGGTTGGTGGTGTCGGTCAGCTGGGTGACGGACTCCACACCGGACATGAACTGCGGAAAGGACTCGAACTGGGTCCACTGGTTGTACGCGGTCCGCACCGGAACTGCCACGTCAACGGTCTCTTCAACGTGTTCCAACTGCTTCCTCCTCGGGACGGACGGCCGCAACAGCGGACCGGCAGCACTGGCCATCCTGCCAGTCAGGCAGCCGCCACCTTTTCACCATAAATCCGGCCGCTGCCGGGGTCCAGACCCTCTGAATTCCTGGTTGGGGTTGAGAATTCCGCAGCGTTAACCGGTGGATTTGAGCGGATGATTTCCATTGACCGGGACGATCCCGCACGGGCCGACGTCCATCAGCTCCTCGCAAGAGAGAGGCGATGCAGGCTCGGATCCACCGGAGCGAACCTCCGGGTGGTGTCGCCGTTTCACTTCTTAGGTATAGGGGTTACCGCACCGTTCAATACTTAGGTATTAGGGTATCGAGCGTGCCCGGAAAGAGGTACATTACTTCGTTGCGCCTACTTTCGTTTCGGGTCTACGCTTTGGCATAGCTGGCATTTAGCCGTCGTTATTTCTGGGGTCGACGCTTGCTTTACCCAGCAAAAACTTAAATTCCCCAACAGAAACAGCCGATTAACATGAAGGCTACATCCGCCGGCTTAATGACTCAGGAATTGCCAATCCACGGGACAAACCGAAGTGCGCGTCCAACAAAATTTCCAAGCCTGATAAGGGCCAAGGGCAAGTCCTGGCGTAAATACGTGGCGGTCGCATCATCCGTTCTGGCTGTGTTCGCACTATTTACCCCACCATCGGCAAACGCCGCAGCAGCGACCATCTCTCCGACAATGGACACTTACGTACAGGCGGACAAGGCGACCACCAACTTCGGGACCAGCATCCGTTTATCAACCGAAGGCCGCACCAATATTTGGCGGAACGCACTCCTACGGTTCGATGTCCAAGTTCCCGCCGGCCAACATGTTGTTTCGGCTAAACTGCGGGCCTATTCGGAGACCTCAACAACGTCCACTCAGTTCGTGGATGTTTTCACTACCTCCGGCGGTTGGACCGAGCGGGGAGTCACCTGGAATACAGCACCGGCGCGCGCGACTTGGCTGGGGAAGGCCGGCAGGTTCGCTGCCAACTCCTGGGTTGAGTGGGACGTTACGAAGGGCGTTGGCGCAACGGGTGGCGAGGCGAACTTCAAGCTGGAAAGCAACGCGCAGAAGTGGATCGGCTTCAAGTCCAAGGAATCCTCGAATGCCGCCCTGCGTCCACGGCTGGTAATTACCACCGCAGCCGACACAGTGACCTCCACGGAGGCTGCGGTAGCCCATGGCTGGGGCACACCTGTAACTGGCGACGAGTTCAATTACGCAGGTGCACCCGATGCCGCCAAGTGGACTGTTTACAACAGCCCAGGGCATGCGGGCAACGGTATCCGCAGTCCACAGCAGGTTACGGTGGACGGTTCCAAGATGGTTATCAATGGAACTCCGGATGGCACTACTGCCGGTATCGGCGCCAAATTCGCAAACCAGAGGTACGGCCGGTGGGAAATCCGCGCGGCGGGCTCGGGTGACAATGAATACCACCTAGTGTCCATTTTGTGGCCGGATAGCGAGAATTTGCCCTGCGAGGGCGAAGTTGACTACGCGGAGACGACTGGTGACTGGAGCTTAATCAAATTCTTCCACCACTACGGATGTTCAAATTCGCAAACATCGGGGACAAAGATTCTGGACGTCAGCCAGTTCCACAACTACGCGGTTGACTGGTCTCCGAGCGGGACGGTCGGCTACATCGATGGAGTCAAGTGGTTTGAGGACTACGACCCAACCCACCAGCCTCCAGCGTCGATGCACCAGACACTGCAATTGGACTGGTTCCCGGACGGCACTCCTGACGGCGCTGGCGAGATGCGGGTGGACTGGATTCGCGTTTATGCGGCTGGAGCCTAGGGCGTTTCTCCCTAGGCATAGCCGAATGACGACGGCAAACAGTGACCTGACGTCACACAACGCGACGGCATCCGGATTCAGCCAAACAACGTCCTACCCTTGACAGGTGACTTTGACTAAGATGCGCACCGCCGCCGCGAGCTCGCTCGCCGCCGCCGGTCTCCTGTTTTCCCTCGCCGCCTGCTCCGCGCCGGCCAACCAGCCTGCCGCCTCCGAACCGGCTTCCTCGGCAGCTTCCTCCCCCAGCGCCTCCGACGGGCCCTGCAGTGGCGTGAAGGTTATCGTCGATTCCGGCTCCCTGAAGCAGGCCGCCGCTGACAAGTCCGTGTGCGTGCCCGTGGACGCCGCGACCCCCGCGTCCAAGGTGCTCGAAGAGGCCGATATCAAAACAGTGGGCACTGAGCAGTACCCCAACGAACTGGTGTGTCGCGTGAACGGTGTCCCCGCCGCGGACTTCGACATCAACCACAAGGGCGGCACGTACCGGGAAGAATGCAAGGGCATGCCCGCCGCCTTCGCGTACTGGTCCCTCTGGACCAAGCCGGCTTCCGGTGAGTGGGCCTACGCCCAGGAAGGCCTCGCTACCCTGAAGGTGAACCCCGGAGAGAGCCTGGAACTGCTCTACACCGTCGACGGCGAACCGGCCGCCCCCAAGGCATGACCTTTCGACCCGCGCCGCTGCGCGCCGGCATTGCTCTGGCCGTCGTGTTCATCGCGGCGCGGGTCATCTACCGCGTCCTCTTCAACGGTGCGGGCATTGGCTCGCCCATCCTGCTGGACCTGCCGGCCATGCGGCTGCCGGCCCCGTACGCCCACGTGGTCTTCCTCGGTCCTGTCTCCGGGCCCGGGCTGTGGGCGGCGGTCCTGTCCGCCCTGCCCATCGCCGGGATGTTCATCGGATTTGGCCTGCTCAACGCCTGGGTGGACGTGGCCCGCGGCTTCGTGTTCCTGGCACGCCGCGGCCCCATGCAAGGCATAGCCCGGATGCTTGTGGTGGCATGGGCGGCGCTCCCCGCGCTGGCCGACGCCGTGACCTCCGTACGCCTGGCGTTCCGTTTGCGGGGCGAGCGTTTTGGCCCCCGCGCCCTGGTGCCCGTGCTCGAGCGCACGCTGGAACACGCAAGCCGGGTGGCCGCTGCCTTGGAGCTGCGGGGTTTCGGGAGCCGGGCGGCACATATGCCTGGAGGTAGTTTCGAAGCTCCACTTGTCATCCGGGACGCAGAGTTCCGGATCGGAGACGCGGCCGTCCGCGTGGCCGGATTTACCCCTGCCAGGGGCTCACTTACCGCCATTACCGGGCCCACCGGCTCCGGCAAATCCACCATCCTGCGGGGTATCGCCGGTCTCCTCTCCCACGTCGACGGTGGCGAACTTTCCGGCACCGTTCGCGCCGCCGGATCGGACCGCGCCGCCACTCCGCCGCGCGATACTGCCCGCCACGTCGGCGTCGTCCTGCAGAATCCCCGCGCCGCCTTTGCCAGCACCCGGGTCCGGGACGAAATCTCCCTCGCCCTTGAGTTGCGCGGCATGCCATCCGCTGCCACCAAGGCCCGGGTGCAGGAGGTCGCCGAGCGCATTGGCGTGACGGCGGTGCTGGACCGGAATCTCAGCACCCTCTCCGCCGGGGAGGCAACACTCGTCGCGATTGCCGCCGCGGTGGTGGATCATCCCGCGCTGCTGCTGGTGGATGAGCCCCTCGCCGATCTGGATACCGCAGCCCGCGGCCGCGTCATCTCGGTACTTCATGCCCTCGCCCGCGACGCTGGAGTCTGTGTGATCGTGGCCGAACACCGCGCGGAAGCACTCGTGCCCGTTGCCGATTCCTGGTGGACCATCGACCGCGGCGCCCTGGTCTCGGGTGCCGCGCCCTCCCCTTCGCCCCCTGTTGAGCTCCGTGAATCGCCGGAAGAACCGGTGTACGTCCCGCCCGTACTGACGGCGACAAACCTCGCGGTGCACCGCAAAGGCAAGCCGCTGGTGCGCGATGCGTCCCTGACCCTGCACCGCGGCGAAGTGGTGGCCCTGGTGGGGCCGAACGGCGCCGGGAAGTCGTCCCTCTTGGTGGCGCTCGCGCTCGGTGAAAGTACGGGCGGATCAACTACGTGCGACGGCGGCACGGCCGACGGCGGTCGGGTCGCCCTGGTGCCGGACGCCTCGGATGACCTCTTCACTCGGGATACTGTCGCGGGCGAGCTTCGGGCCGCCGAGCGGCGCCAGGCCCGCCGAAAAGGCAGCGTCCAGCCTGCGCCCGGTTCCGCGGCTGCACGCCTGGCTCGTCTCCGCGGAGACGTCACGATTCCCATCCGGGACGAGCATCCGCGCGACCTTTCCGCCGGAGAACGCAGGATCCTTGCCATCGCGCTGCAGACTATGGACGATCCGCAGGTACTCCTGATCGATGAACCCACGCGGGGCCTCGATCCGGCCGCGCGCGCGGCAGTCTCGGCGGCGCTGCGGGCCGCGGCGGACGCCGGAACTGCCGTCCTGATCGCCACGCACGACCTCAACTTTGCCCAAGGCCTTGGTGCCCGGATCCTCCCGATGAGTGACGGCGTCGCGCCCTCTGCTGTGACGGAAGCCGCCCCGGCTGAAGCCGTCTCCGCACAACCTGCAACAGCACCAAGGATCCCGGCGCCAACGTTCACCGAGGAACCAGCCGACTCTCACAGCGCGAAGCCCCGCATCCGGATGCCGCGGCCCGTCGAGCTTGCAGTCCTCGCGGCTGCAAATCTTCTTGCCCTCGGTGCCTTCTGTTGGCCGCTGCTCGCCGCAGCGCTTCCGCAGGATGCCGCCGCAGCACTCCCCTACGCGGCGCTGGCTATCGCACCCCTCGCCGTCGTGGCCATCGTGCTCTCCCTCGACGGTTCGGTGAGCTCGGCACATACCGTGGCATTGCTCGGCGTCCTGGCCGCGGTAGGTTCCGCGGTGCGGGTGGCGAGTACCGGCGTCGGGGGCGTGGAGGCGGTCTTTATCCTGCTGATCCTGGCCGGGCGGGCATTCGGTGCCCGCTTCGGTATGCTCCTCGGCGCCGCCACCATCGCGGTTTCGAGTGTGCTGTGGGGCGGGATTGGGCCATGGACGCCGTTCCAGATCTTCGCCTGCGCATGGGTGGGAGCGGGTGCCGGCCTGCTCCCCCGACGGGTGCGGGGCAAGGCCGAGCTGTGGATGCTGGCAGGCTACGGCGTGGTGGCGTCGTACCTGTTCGGGCTGCTGACCAACCTGTGGTTCTGGCCGTTCGCGGTGGGCGCGGGCACGGGCATCTCCTACCTGCCCGGCGCGCCGCTGGGCACCAACCTTAGCAGCTTCCTGCTGTACTCACTGGTGACGTCGACGGCGGGCTGGGACACCCTGCGCGCCATCACCACGATCATTGGCATCGCAGTGGTGGGCCGGGCCATCCTCGCCGCGTTCCGGCGCGTGAAGCCGGTCTCCGGCGCGGCCGGGCAAAAGCAGGCTCACTCCACCCAAGCCAAAGACCGGCTTCAGCTCAGGGTCTAAGGACCCCCGAAAATAGTGGCAGGACCAGCCCCTTTGTTGATGACGTGCTTCACGCACCCGCGTATTGGGCGGGGGCATTGGCTTCGAGTGCGGCGTTGAGTTCCTCAAGGGTGGGCGGATTCGCTCCCGGGCGCTGCACGGTGATAGCCGCGGCTGCTGCTGCGGTGTGTCCAAGCTGTTCCAGGACAGCCGGCGCGAAGCCTTCGGTTCCCCGGGTGAGGAAGCCCAGGATCAGGGCGGACATGTAGGAGTCTCCGGCGCCGATGGTGTCTGCAACTGTCGTTTTCACGGCGGGGATGCTGATGGTGGCGGCGGCTGTGGTGAATTGCGAACCTTCAGCGCCTTTAGTAATGACGGTCAACCGGGTGCCCAGTCCGAGGATGTGGGCAGTGGTTTCGTCCAGGCTTTTCCCGGGGTACAGCCAGTGCGCGTCCTCGTCGCTGAGTTTGACGACGTCGGTGAGGGCCACGAGCTCTTCGAAGATGGCTTTCGCTTCGGCGTGGCTGCCGAGGAGGGCGGGCCGGATGTTGGGGTCGTAGGTGATGATGCAGTGCCGGTGTGCCTGTTCCAGCAGGGCTTTTACGGCGCCGGCGCCTGGGCTAAGGAAGGTCGCGATGGATCCCGTGTGCAGGATTTTGGGGAAGTACGCGGGCGGCGTGGGGGCCAGGTCCCAGGAGATATCGAACTCGTACGTGGCAGAGCCGTCCGAAGCGAGGGTTGCCGTTGCCGACGGTGTCCGGGTGAGGGATTTCGAACCGGGCAGGAGTGTGACTCCTGCGCTGTGGAGATGTTTTTCGATGGCGGTCCCCCGGGAGTCCGGGGCGATGGCCGTCAGCAGACCTGTGGTGACGCCGAGGCGGCCGAGTCCGTAAGCGACGTTGGCCGGCGAGCCGCCCGGATGTTCCACCTGGCCGTTTGAGGTTGTGACCACGTCGATCAGCGCTTCGCCTACGACAGTGACGTCAAGTGTCGGGTGAATGTCCTGCCGGGCTGTTGTGAGGTAATCCATGGTCTGTCTCTCGTGGGGAGCTGATGGGGTGGGGCCGTTCAAGCGACGTCAGTCCGCGGACCGGTGGCCTGGTCCGCGGACTGACGTCGGGGCAAGCAGTTGATCAGGCGGTGGCTGCGCCGGTCATGATTGCCACTGCATCGGTCATGTTGTGAGACTGCGGGGTGATGGTGGCCGCGCATTTGCCGAGGCGCTGGATGTGGATGCGGTCTGCCACGTCGAAAACGTGGGGCATGTTATGGCTGATCAGGATGACAGGCAGGCCGCGGTCCCGGAGGTCCCGGACCAGCTGCAGGACCTGGTTGGATTCGCGCACGCCCAGTGCCGCCGTCGGCTCATCCAGCACAACAACCTTTGAACCGAATGCTGCGGCACGGGCGACCGCCACGGCCTGGCGCTGGCCGCCGGACAGGTTCTCCACGGGGACAGTGACGTCCTGGAGGGTGGAGATGCCGAGCCGGGTCAGCTCTTCCTTGGCTTTGCGGCGCATTCCTTTGGTGTCCAGTACGCGGAAGAGCTTGCCCAGCGGACCGGGGATCCGCTCTTCCCGGCCGAGGAACAGGTTTGACGCCACATCGAGCGCCGGCGACACCGCAAGGTTCTGGTACACCGTCTCAATGCCGTGGGCACGGGCATCCTGGGGCCGCTTGAAATGCACCGGTTTGCCTGAGACAAAGAGCTCACCGGAATCCGGGACCTCTGCTCCGGTGAGGCATTTGATCAGGGTTGATTTGCCCGCGCCGTTGTCGCCGATGATTGCCAGGACTTCGCCCGGGTACAGGTCGAGGCTGACGCCGTCCAGGCCGACGACGCGGCCGAAGGTCTTGACGAGGTTCCTGGCCTTCAGGATTGGCTCGCGGGTGGCGGTGTGGGAAGCTGCTGGTTCTGTCATGGTCATGACTTGACCTTTCGGATCCACTGGTCGATGGACACAGCGAGGATGATCAGGACGCCTACGGCGAGTGTCTGGTACAGAACGTCCAGGCCTGCGAGGGAGAGTCCGTTGCGGAAGACGCCGACGATCAGGGCGCCGAGGAGTGTGCCCCACACGGAGCCGCGGCCGCCGAAGAGGCTGGTTCCGCCGATGACGACGGCGGTGATGGAGTCAAGGTTCAGGTCCACGCCGGCGTTGGGGCTGGCTGCGTTGGTGCGGCCGATCTGGATCCAGGCGCCGATGGCCAGGACAGCGCCGGCGGCGAGGTAGACGCTCATAAGGACTTTATTCACGGCGATGCCGGCCAGGCGGGCGGCTTCCTTGTCATCGCCCACGGCGTAGACGTGCCGGCCCCAGGCGGTCTTGCCGAGGATGAAGGCGATGGCGATGTAGAGCAGGAGCATCACGACGACGCCTGTGGAGATCCTGACGCCGCCCACCGGGAAGGTGGTTCCGGTCCAGGTCAGCAGGCCTGGCATTGCCGAGCCACGCACTGTTGCTCCGTTGGAGTAAAGCAGCGTCAGGGCGATGAAGATGTTCAAGGTGCCCAAAGTGACGATGAACGGAGGGAGCCGGAACCTGGTGACCAGGAATCCGTTCACGGCTCCGGCGGCGAGTCCCACGATCAGGCCTGCGAGAAGGGCAACGGGCGCGGGGAGTCCGTTGTTGACGGCGAGCTGGGCCACGACCATGGAGGACAGGATCATCACGGCTCCGACGGACAGGTCAATCCCGGCAGTGAGGATGATGAGTGTCTGGGCGATGGCCAGGGTGCCGACGACGGAAACCTGCTGGGTGATCAGCGAGAGGTTTTCAACCCGCAGGAACCTGTCATTGAGCAGGCCGAACACCACCACCGCAATGAGAAGTACGAGGGCCGGGCTGAGTGCTGGGTAGCGGTGGAGGATGTTGCGTATCCGGCTGAGCGGGGTCTGGCGGTCAAGGAATTCCTCCGCCAGGTCTGCATGCCCGGCGCTTGGCGGGCCGGCGGTCTGTTGCTGGGTCACGTTGGGTCCTGATCTTCGATAGTGGTTTGCTGGCGCGTAGCTATCGCGGAATTGGTGCTCCGGGGAGGCCGGAGCGGAGCGCGGCCTCCCCGGGCGCATGGCTGCGGGGTTCTACTTTCCCCAGCAGATATCGGAAGCTGCTGTGGTGGTGATGCTCTTGATGCCGTCGGCCGGCTTATCGGTGACAAGTTCGACGCCGGTGTTGTAGAAGTCCAGGCCCGGCGAGTTGGCAGGCTTGTTACCGGTCTTGGCCAGATCCACGATGGCCTTCACGCCAAGTTCGGCCATCTTGATCGGGTACTGCTGGGCGGTGGCCCCGATGACTCCGGACTTGACGTTGTTCACGCCGGTGCAGCCGCCATCAATCGAAACCACGAGCACGTCCTTCTCCTTGCCGGCGGACTTCAACGCCTCGAAGGCTCCAGCAGCGGCAGGTTCGTTGATGGTGTAAACAACGTTGACGTTCGGGTTTTTGGCGAGAAGGGTTTCCATCGCTGTGCGGCCGCCGTCCTCGTTGCCCCCGGAGGCCTGGCTGCCCACGATTTCGTACTCGCCGCCCTTGCCGCCGGTGTACTTGCCGGTCTTGGCTTCATCGCCGTTCTTCTTCTTGTCAGCGGTGTCGATGCCCAGCCCGGTCAGGAAGCCCTGGTCCCGGTTGTAGTCCACTGAGACGATCTTGTCGTCGAAGAGGTCCAGCAGCGCGATGGTGGCCTTCTTGCCGCCGAGCTGGCTCGCGGTCCACTTGCCGATCAGCTCGCCGGCGGCAAAGTTGTCCGTCGCGAACGTGATGTCGGCGGCGTCGGCCGGGTCCGGCGGAGTGTCCAAAGCGATGACAAACAGGCCTGCGTCCTTCGCCTTCTTCAGGGCGTCAACCACCGAGGGGCCGTTGGGTGTGATGAGGATGCCCTTGTCGCCCTTGGAGATGGCGTTTTCGATCGCCTGGATCTGCGTTTCCTCATCGCCGTCGGCCTTGCCGGCGGCCAGCTTCAGGTCAACCCCGTCTGTTTCGGCGGCTTTCTTTGCACCGTCCTGCATGGAAACGAAGAACGGGTTGGTGGTGGTCTTCACGATCAGGGAGACACCGACCTTCTCATCAGCGGAGCCTCCGCTGGCTGAGGTGCCACTGGAACTGCCGCCGCAGGCAGAAAGACTGACCGCTCCCAACGTCAGGACCGCTCCTGCCGCGAACAGGCGGGTGGCCATCGAACGGGGTGCTTTGGAAGTCAACATTGAATCTCCTGGTGTTTAAGGCCTTGACCGGCCTCGACAACGATGTCATAGCCGAGGTAATCAGGATCACACGATAGAGTCAATAGGAAACGAACGAGAAGGAGCGACTTTCTTGACAACGATGTCCGATCGTTACCAACCACCCTTGTCCCCGACGCGACCCACGATGCGCCACGTGGCCGCCCTCGCCGGCGTCGGAATCAAGACCGTTTCACGAGTGATCAACGACGAGGCCGGGGTATCTGAGGCCACCCGCCAAAAGGTGCTCGATGCCATCGCGCAGCTCAACTACCAACTGGACGTCACAGCCGGCAGCCTCCGCCGGGCGGGCAGAAGGACCCTCTCCGTTGGCCTCCTGCTGCCCAGCGTTTCCAACCCGTTCAGCGGTGAAATACACCGGGCCATGGAGGATGCCCTAGGCGCCCGGGGAATAGCTGTTTTCGCCGCCAGCCTCGACGACGACCCCAAACGGGAGCAGGCCATCATCGCCGCTTTCCTGGGCAGGCGGGTGGACGGCCTTGTCCTGACGCCGATCGCAAAAAACCAGGCCTACATGATCCCGGAGCACTCCAGAAACTTGCCAATGGTCTTTATTGACCGGGAGCCGGTAGGGGTGGAGGCTGATGCCGTGGTCACTGACAACGCAGTGGGCGCGGGCAAAGCCGCCGCACATCTGCTGGCGCACGGACACACCAAATTGGCCTACCTGGGCGACCGGACAGAAATCCAGACCGCGCGGGAGCGCCGGCGGGGCTTCCTCGAGGAGGTCGCCCGGGCAGGACTTCCCACCTCCGCACTGCCCGTCATCGACGATCTTCACGATGAGGAAGCAGCGCGCCGGGCGGCCCTGGAACTATTGAATTCCGAGGATCCTCCGACGGCCATCTTCTCCAGCCAGAACCTCGTCACCTTCGGAACCATGCGCGCGCTGAAGGAGCTCGGCGCACACAAGCGTGTGGCACTTGTGGGTTTTGACGACTTCACGCTTGCCGACATGATGGACCCCGGGGTTACTGTCATCGCCCAACACCCGGAGCGGATTGGCGTCAAGTCGGCCGAACGGCTTCTGGCCAGAATCGACGGCGACGATCAACCTGCGCGGACCTACATTGTCCCCTCCGAGCTCATCCAAAGAGGCACCGGCGAAATCCGCCCGCCGGCATAACCCCTCCCACAAACTGCGGCTCTGCAAATCCGACCTGAAGAGAGATCATGACCAAAACCCTGTATGCCGAATTCACCGTCAAAGCCGGCAGTGAGGCCCGCGTTGCCGAAATGATGGCCGAGTTGACCCGGCACGTCCGTAACGAACCAGGCAACGAACTGTTTCTTCCCTACACCCGCGAAGAGAATCCCCGGGAATACTTCGTCTTCGAGGTCTACCGGGATGAAGCGGCGTTCCAGGAGCACATCACCGCGGACTACGGAGCCAGGTTCAACGAGGAGTTGGCTCGTCACATCGAAGGTGACGCCTCGGAGCTGACCTGGCTGAACCCGGTCCTATAGCCCCGCTGCACACAGCGGCCAGAGGGTAGGGGTCCCCAAGGCTTTTCCCTCAAAGGCTCGCCCCTTCGCACGTCTCAGCCCCCGTCCTGCGGACGCGGGGCTCGTCGTCCTGCTCGCCCGGCACGGTATTTCAGGCACAAAAATCGGCCACAAAATGACCGTTGACTTGTCCGATAGACATCTTTTACAGTCCATCGCACCGACTGACAACGTTGTCTACTGGTTAGACACGCGCAATGAAGGGCGACACAAGCAACATGAAACAATCCACAATGCGGGGCGCGCGCAGCGTCTCCGCACTGACACTGGCCAGCCTCTCGCTCGCCACTGCACTGGCTGGTGCCTTGCCCGCGTCCGCCGTCGAACCCGGGGATGAGCTGCACCGGCCAGCCATCCATTTCACGCCGGAAAAGAACTGGATGAACGATCCCAACGGGCTCGTGTTCCACAAGGGCGTCTACCACCTGTACTACCAGCACAACCCCTCCGGGAACACTTGGGGGAACATGTCCTGGGGCCATGCCACGTCCAAGGACCTCGTCCACTGGGAAGAGCAGCCGCTGGCCATCTCCACCGACGCCCAGGAGGATGTCTTCTCCGGCAGCGTCGTCGTTGACAAAAACAACACGTCCGGACTGGGCACCAAGGAAAACCCGCCCCTGATCGCGATCTACACCAGCGCCTACAAGGAAGCGTCCCCGCACCGCGGCCTGCAGGCCCAGTCCCTGGCCTACAGCCTGGACGACGGCCAGACATGGACCAAGTACGACGGCAATCCCGTCCTGAACCGGAACTCAGCCAACTTCCGCGACCCGAAGGTCTTCTGGTACGACAACCCGGCCGGCGGAGGCTACTGGGTCATGACCGCGGTGGAATCGCAGGAGCACAAGGTTGTCCTCTACAAGTCCGACAACCTCAAGGACTGGACCGCCCTGAGCGACTTCGGGCCCGCCAACGCCACCGGCGGGCAGTGGGAATGCCCCGACCTGTTCCCCTTGGCTGTTGACGGCGACCCGAACAACGTCAAATGGGTCATGATCGTCAGCATCAACCCGGGCGGCGTCGCCGGAGGCTCTGCCGTCCAGTACTTCGTGGGCAACTTTGACGGCACCACGTTCACCTCCGAAACCACCAAACCAGCCGCTGCCGCCCCGGCCGGAACAGTGCTGGCAGGATTCAACGACGGAACCTACAACGGCTGGACGGTGAACAACGAACCGGGCAACTGGAAGAATGGCCCCTTCGGTGACGCCCCGGCCACCGGCTCCCTGCCCGGTCAGAGCCCGGTGACCGGCTTCGGCGGCAGCGGGCTGATCAACTCCTTCAACGATGGCGACTGGCCCCTCGGTTCCATGCAGTCACCCACCTTCACCGTGACCGACAACTACTTGAACTTCCTGGTGGGCGGAGGCAAGCACCCCCACGTCTCCGACAAGCTGGCCAATAACCCGCCCGACGGCGAGCTCAAGTTTGACGGCTTCGAAGTTCCCGAGGGGACGACGCTGGCCAATGCCGACTGGACCGGCACCGGAGACCTGACCCCCAATTTCCAGCCGGCCACCAGCGGTGGAGACTATTACCTTGGCGCCAAACGGATCAACACGTTCGAAACCGGCACCGTGCCCGGTGACGACCGCCAAGGCACCCTGACATCACCCGAGTTCCCCATCACGAAGAATTTCATGAGCATGTTGGTCGGCGGCGGCAACCGCTCCGCCGACTCCGGACAAACCCTCGCCGTCCAGCTGCTTATCAATGGCAACGTGGTCCGCTCCCTGGCCGGCGACAACGGCGGGTTGTTGAACTGGAAAGGCTGGAATGTCTCCGAATTCGCCGGGCAAAACGCCCAGCTGCGCATCGTTGACCAGGCTACCGGCGGGTGGGGACACCTGACCCTTGACCACGTCATGCTCACCGACACTGCCGCTGTTCCCAGGTCCGATGAAGAAACGGTGAACCTGGTAGTCGACGGCAAGGTGGTCCGTACGGCCACCGGTAACGACAGTGAGAGCCTGGACTGGGCATCCTGGAACGTCAAGGAATTCGTTGGCCGGCAGGCACAAATCAAGGTTGTCGACAACAACCGGTTCGGCTGGGGGCACATTCTCGTGGACGAGCTCACAGCAAGCCCCTCCCCGGCGACGTCCCGGCTGGAGTCCTATGACTGGCTGGATTACGGCCGTGACTACTACGCCGCCGTCTCCTTCGGCAACATGCCCGAGGACAAGCGGATTATGCTGGGCTGGATGAACAACTGGGACTACGCCAACAACATCCCAACCAGCCCCTGGCGCAGCGCCATGGCCCTTCCCCGCGAAGTGAAACTCACCCAAACCCCTGACGGACCCCGCCTCACCCAAAGCGCCGTGAAGCAAGTGGAAAAACTGGCAGGGAAAGCCAGCTACAACGACAAGTTGGGCGGCCCGATTTCAACAGGCACTCACCAGCTGCCTGCACAGTCGGCGGGCCAGTTGCAGCAGGTGGACATCACCTTCGCCCCCGGTACCGCAACAAAATCCGGCATCACCGTCCTCGGCGACGGACAGTCGGCCACCGCCATCGGCTACGATGCCACGACCGGCAAGATGTTCGTTGACCGCACGAAATCCGGCAACACCGCTTTCCACCCGGCCTTCGCATCCGTCGAGGACGCCGCCGTCACGCTGGACAAGAACGGCAACGTCACCATGCGGATTTACCTCGATCACTCCTCCGTGGAGGTGTTCGCCCAGAACGGCCTGAAAACAATTACCGATCAGGTATTCCCCAACCAGGGAGCCGACAAGATGGCCCTCTTCGCCGAAGGCGGTACGGCCCAGCTCAAATCACTCACAGTGACACCGCTGGAAGAGGCGATGTTCCTCCCCGGTAAGAAATAACAACCACAATGTGACCAGCTCACCTGCGAGCTGGAGCTGAGGGGACTGGTCCGGTGACACGCCGGGCCAGTCCCTTCAGCTTTCCCTGGGCACGCTGCGAGATGGCCGGTACTCGATCATGCAGCTATTCCGCATGGATATCTTCAGAATGTTGCGCTTTTATTGCAGCTCCTGTGACCCTAATCTCATCTGTACAGGCTCTTCGACCGTCGGTCCCGTGCCCGTGAAGGGTGCTTCGGTGGCCTGAAACCTGGGGAGGTATCCTCATCGAAGCATCCCTCACGGGCCATGGGGCAGCGCCTGCAATTTTGCCGGAGCAGTGCCAGGCCATCCGAGTGGAAGGCCGGGCACCAGTACCCCTACCCAAAGGAGTGTCCATGTCAGGAAACAAAGCCGTCGCCTACAAAGAACCGGGTGTCGTCGAAATCATCAACACCGACTACCCCACGTTTGAACTGAAAGACGGGCCTGGCGTTAATCCGGCCAATGTGGGCCGGAAAGTACCCCACGGCGCGATCCTGCGCACGGTGACCACCAATATCTGCGGCTCGGACCAGCACATGGTTCGGGGCCGGACCACGGCCCCCAAGGACCTCGTCCTTGGCCATGAAATCACCGGCGAGGTGGTGGAGGTCGGTCCGGATGTGGAGTTCATCAAGGTGGGAGACATTGTCTCCGTACCTTTCAACATCTCCTGCGGCCGTTGCCGGAACTGCAAGGAGCGCAAGACGGGCATCTGCCTGAACGTCAACCCTGACCGCCCGGGCAGCGCCTACGGTTATGTGGATATGGGCGGCTGGGTGGGCGGCCAGGCCGAATACGTGCTGGTCCCCTACGCTGACTGGAACCTGCTAAGGTTCCCGGACCGCGACCAGGCCCTGGAAAAGATCATGGACCTGACCATGCTTTCCGACATCTTCCCCACAGGCTTTCACGGCGCCGTCACCGCCGGAGTGGGCGTCGGATCCACCGTCTACATTGCCGGTGCCGGCCCGGTGGGCCTCGCGGCCGCCGTCGGTGCGCAGCTGCTCGGTGCCGCCGTCGTGATTGTCGGTGACATGAACGAAGACCGCCTGGCCCAGGCCCGCTCGTTCGGCTGCGAAACGGTGAACGTCACCAAGGGCGATCCGAAGGACCAGATCGAGCAGATCCTTGGCGTCCCCGAAGTGGATTGCGGCGTCGACGCCGTAGGGTTCGAAGCCCGCGGTCACGGCAAGGACGCCTCCCATGAGGCCCCCGCCACCGTGCTGAACTCGCTCATGGACATCACCGCTGCAGGCGGTGCCCTTGGGATTCCCGGCCTGTATGTCACCGGCGACCCGGGTGGAATTGACGAGGCAGCAAAGCACGGCTCCCTGTCGCTGTCCCTGGGCACCGGATGGGCAAAGTCCCTGTCGTTTACCACCGGACAGTGCCCCGTTATGTCGTACAACCGCCAGCTGATGATGGCGATCCTGCACGACAAGGTCCAGATCGCCAAGGCAGTAAACGCCACAGCGATCCCGCTCGAGGATGCACCGCGCGGATACGCCGAATTCGACGCCGGTTCGGCAACGAAATTCGTGCTGAATCCGAACGGATACGTCAAGAACTAGAACCGCAGCTGGCGGGGCCCGGAGGGAGATTCACGGTCTCTAGCCCCGCCGTCACACCCCGGCAGGTAGACCGTTCACCGTAAGTAGCAACCCGCACCGGTGGCATGGGCCTTCCTTGCCCGTGCCACCGGCGCGCATCCACTCTCCCCGCATCAGCAAAGGTAATTCCATGACCCATCTCACCGACCAAGAATCAGTTCTCCGCCTTAGCAGCAACGGGAAGGAGCATGTTGACATCCGGCTCGAAGCATCGAGTCCGGTGACCGTTCGGCTGCAGCTGGATGGTGGCTGCAATTGCCAGCATGGCAGTGCAAATCGCCCGGGTTCGTATGTTGACAGCGACCTCGGCGTCCGCTGACAGCGGCTGCACGGCCATGCAGTATCAGCCCTGAGACCGGGGCGGGCCCGATGGGGGCGAGCGGATTGACCCGCTCCGGGACGGGCCCCGGAGCGGGTCGCCGCTTATGCAAGGATTGTGCCCGAAATGATTACGTGGTCTAGGCCCGGGTTCTGCCTTGAATGAAGTGGAAGACCAGGACCACGACGGCAATAACCAGAAGTATGTGTATGAGGCCGCCGCCGATATTCGTCAGCAGGCCTAGAAGCCAGAGAACTGCGATAATGATGGCTATCCAAAGCAACACGAGAATCTCCTTCTTTTGATTTGATAAAGAATGCTTGGTTGAATTCCCGCCCCTGATGCATTGGGAAGAAGCCCTGCGGGAATGGCGGGTCTTTCAGAGTGCTAGGTCCGTTGGTGTCCGGTATTGGCATGCCTCCCGCTCTCGTAGCTCCGCGGTAGCAGTGATGTGGCGGACCCGGAATACAAATGCCGGATCAATGCCAAAGCTCACTCCATTTCCGCTTGGTGTCTCTCAACCTACTCCGCGATCTGAGTTTGGGAAATGTCTATAAAGATAGCAATTACAGGGCAGAGCGGCCGGATTAGCTCAGAGTCTCGAAGTCGTGGACTTCCTCCTGCCTTTTGGGCTGCTGCTGCTCAGCCATGCCGCTGCCTTCGTCGCAGAGGTGAAGCACAAGATCGGGCAGGGCAAAGTGACCCTCCCAGGAGGAAAAGTGCGATTACCCGACCCACTGGAACCGATCCTAAAGAGCGGTAATTATGTCCGCTTCCCTTGCCTCCGGACACCCCTGCTGAACAAGAGAAGATCCGTCAGGATTCCAGCTAGGCAGCTAATCCGACACCGGGCGCTAGCTTGACAGAAGGCAGGTTATCGGCGTTCATTCCGTCGTTAGTGGAGAACCGTCCACTGAGTAGTACGCGGGTCGCTGTTCGGGATGGTTTGGCAGTCCATCCTGATCAGATTGCAGGAGAGGATTTCTTTTGCTTTGCCGGGCCTGCGGGTTCCAGTTGTGGGTTCGTCGCTGGCACGAGGCCTAGTGTTGAAAATTCGCTTCGAAGGACCTTGGCCCACGCGGCGTAGCCCAGACCGTTAAGGTGTAGGGCGTCAGCGGTAAATTCCTTCCGCAGCGCGCCGTTGTCATCGGCCAGTGCAGGCCACAAGTCTACGAAAACCGCGTTTTCCCGAGCGGCAATATTGCGGAGTAGTGAATTCAAGAACATGATATTTTCGCGGTACTTGCGGCGGCGCGGCATAACACTGTTAATCAGGAAAGGAGCTTTGGGAGCGCGTTTCCTGATCTCCTTGACGAGTTCTTGGATAGACGCTGCGATGTCTTCTGCTTTTCGTTTTGCCCCGCCCAGGTCATTCGTCCGATCAACAGAGATATAGCCACGGGGTCATGGATCGCAGTGTCCAGTCTGGTGAGGACTCCCTGTACGTCGTCGCCACCGATGCCGCGGTTAAGGGTTTGCAGCTCGGGGAACCATTCGTCCCACTGCCCCCTTCGGTAATGCTGTCCCCTAGGAACAGGACTCTCTGAGGTGGGAGGGGCAGCACTTCAAACTGGGAACGGCGCATGGTGATGCCCCGCGAAACGAATCCAAGGATCAAACGAGCGATGGGGTTCATTGATTCTTTACGAAGGGCAAGCACGATTCACAGTTTATTCCCGGTCGGGGGAAAACCCAAGGGTGGACCCTAAGTGATCCGAGTTAGGATGCCAAATGATCGCTGATTAGCCCGGCGGCAGCCCGCATTCCTTCTCGGTTAGGGTGGAACGAAACTCCGTTTCCGGGCTTGGGCCGGAAACCGTTGACCCAAGGTTCTGGACATCCAAGGGCATGGTTCTCGCTGAACTGTGAGAGTTTAACTAGCTCAGATCCGGAACGAGCTGCAGCGTCTTGGAACATTTGTGCAACCTGCTCGCCAATCACCCGCAGTGTAGACATGGTTTCACTGTCGAAAGGTGCTGAGGGCCCCGGTGTTGTTCGATGCCCGATTATCGTGAGGTAGTCGACAAAGACGACGCGTGCCTTTGGGGCCCGACGGTGAATTTCCTCCGCGACGCTCACTAGTCCCGCAGTGGCACGGTCAATTAGTATTCCCGGCTTCTCGCTTATCTGTGGGAGTTTAATTCGCGAAAGGACAGGCTGCGTTGAGAACCAGCCCTTCAATGCGGCTGCGTACATCGAACCGATGTATCCGACGTCATTGCCACCCGCTGTCAGGGTGACCAGATCGCTGTCGTGAGACAGGCCCCGGATTTGAGGCTGGAATTTTAGGAGGCCGACCCGCTGTGAACGGGTAAGAATTGTTTCCGTGGTTGCACCCGATATAGATAAATCTGTGAGCCGGCAACCTAGCTTCTCAGCGAGAAGGTGCGGGTAGTTGAGGGTAGATCGTTGAGCGCGTCGACTCTCTATAGGCCGGATGCCTGGACCAGCGGCAAACGAACTTCCCAAAGCACTTAGGTGCGTGATTTCGTGCCTGGTCTGGCCGGAAGCCTCTGCGGGACTGCTGTTCACTTATTTCTCCTCGAGGATTGCGGGTCGGCGCCGGCAGTTATAGGTCTCTGTGAGAAAGGAGCGGCGGTGGCAATCGATGGCTGGTGGGGCCCGTCGGCCTATGCCGGTCTTGCTACCGGCGTTCTCGAAAAGGCATCTCTCAAGCTGGCAAGATGCCACCGCGTCACCTTGCTGATTTGCCGGAGTTGTCGCTGGTCGTAATCTTGACGGTTGCTTGGGTCAAGCCGTCCGCGCTGGCCGTGAACGTGATCTCTCCGGGACGTGTTGTAGTACGAATAATTGCTTGAGCCCGTCCCTGGTAGGTGCTGTGGGTTGGAGAGCTCAGTTGTTCAGCGGTCGCAGGGTTGGCGCTTCCGAAGCCTAGTAGCGTTCCTTCGCCTTCTACATTGACTGTCACGGGCCTATCATCGAGTGGTTTGAGCACGCCTGTGTTGTCAGTGAGCTCGACATCGATGAAGACCAGGTCAGCGCCGTCTGCCGTCGCCTCGCTGCTTTCAGCAGTGACTCGAAGTACCGTCTCGGGGCCGGCCGAGGCTAGGGTCTCTGAACCGACGACGTTGCCGGATTTGTCGTATGCCGTGGCAGTGAGTTTCCCCGGCGCATATGGCATGGTGAAAACAGTGCGAAATTGTTTCTTCTCCCTGACTTTTCGGGAAGCGATGAGCTTATCGTTCAGGTGCAGGTCAACACGGTGAGCGTCAGCGTATACTTCCACTTCGGCTTTGACGCCTTCGTATCCGCTCCAGCTCCAACTGTGAACCGTGTCGGTCGGCCGCCAATTGTTCTTGGTGCGTTTTTGCCCGGCATGGTTCAAGGGACGCACGGACAAGAACGGGCCTCGTGTTCGGCCCCACACAATCTCGTTGTAGTACGACCAGGGTTGCCGGTAACCGGTGATATCGATGATCGGTGCCCCTGCCAGGAGTGCCGGGTAGGGCTGGAACAGTTTGCGGGGACTGTCATACTGCTGAGTGGCGATGCCGGCTTCCCCTACGTAGTCCCAGGCTGTCCACACGAATTCGCCGATGACGTTGGGCATGGCGTTGATCAGCCGCCATAGTGTAGCGGTTGTGCTGGGGGTCGTTTCCGTACCAACGATAACGCGGTCCGGATACCGCTTGGTGTCCCTGACCCACCGGTCATGCCCGTAGTTGTAACCCGCAACATCGAGGGCGAACTGTGCTTCCCTCGTCCTATTCTCGGCTTGGGGGAGCCTGAGCAGCAGCGGAGTGAGCTTCTCGAAGGCGCCCATCAAAAAGTTGAGCATCGCGATCGTCTTTTCAGGATCGCCCGCCTTCTCTTTGTTCTCGACCTTTTCGGGCTCCACTTTGGGGTCGTCCTTAGGGGCAATGAAGCTCAGGAAGACGTTCACCCCATTGGTGATGAAGCGGTCGGGGTCCGCTGATCGGGCGTGAGCGGCTATGTCGTAGCCGAGCGCCTTGCCTTGGTCAGTGGAGATCTCGCCAATCTCATTGCCGATCGAATACATGATCACTGAAGGGTGGTTGTAGTCCTTGGCGATCAGCGCGTCGAGGTCACGTTGCCACCACTCCAGGAAGTGCCGAGAGAACCCATCGCGGGACTTTGGCCTCCACCATTCATCGCCGAGTTCATCCATGACGAGCATCCCGAGTTTGTCGCATGCTCGAAGAGTCGCCCGGGAGAGGGCGTTGTGAGCGCTTCGGATCGCGTTGTAGCCGGCATCACGGAGGATGCGGATCCGGCGTTCTTCGGCAGCCTCCAGTGTGTGGGCGCCGATGATTCCGTTGTCGTGGTGGATGCAGCCCCCGCGCAATTTTGTTGTGGCGCCGTTGATTTGGAGGCCTTGGTGCGCGTTGACAGTAACAAGCCGGATCCCAAACGTATCCTCGACCGTGTCGAGGCCGTCGTTCTTGTCGGCGAGCTCTGCGTAGACGCTATACAGGTGCGGATGCTCCGGCGACCAAAGGTGTGCGCCGTCGATAGTAAATTCGACGGCATGGACGGAGTTTGTTCCCGGCGGGGTCGCTACCTCTTGGGAGGTTGCCGAAATCTCTTTGCCGTCCGGCCCCGTAAGTGTGACTCTCAACGTGGAGGTGCGGGCTTTGATGTCGTCGTTAGTGACAGTGGCACGGGCATGAACCGTAGCGTTGGTGCCCTCCAGGCTAACTGTCCGCAACTGCAGGCCGGTCGGATCGATATGCAGAAGAGGACCGATCAGGAGGCTGACCGGGCGATAGATTCCGCTTCCTGAGTACCACCGCGAATTTGGGCCTGACGGGTTATTGGCAACTACCTCAAGGAGGTTATCTTCCCCGTACTTCAGGTGGTCATCAAGCACCACTCGGAACTCTGCGTAGCCCGAGGGGCGTCCCCCGATGAGTACTCCGTTGAGGTAAACCTCCGAGCGCATATAGACACCTTCAAACTCAATGACAACGTGTTGCCCGCGCCACGCTTCGGGCGCAACGAAGGTCTTGCTGTATCTGTACACGCCACCTGGGTAGAAGCCTGTGTGGTAGCCATTTGCCGTTGCCGGGTCGCGTTTTTCGTAGAGCATGGCATCGTGCGGGAGTGTCACAGCCGTGGGCTTCGCGGACCCGGCAATGCCGGAAACAAGCCAGTCTGTATTGAACGGTGTGCGTTTCATAATCCCTCGTTATGGTGATTGAACTGACAAAAAGCAGCCGGAACTGAGTGAGCGCCGTTTGGATGCGAGCTGCTGGTCTTGCAACTAAGTGGCGGTTTCAGCGGCACCGACTAAAACCAACGCCGCCATGGGCGGTATTGCCAACCGCTGCTACTCCATAACGCTGCCGGCGTTCTCGAAGAGGGCAATTTGGCCGATACGCCGGGCGTGCCTTTCGTCATTGCTGAAAGGAGTCTGAAGAAAGGCTTCCACGAGGTCGAACGTTTCCTGAGCTGAGTGTTGCCTTGCTCCCAAGGCAACAACGTTGGCGTCGTTATGTTCCCTGGCGAGAACGGCCGTTGAGTGGTTCCACACTAGTGCCGCACGGATGCCCTTCACTTTGTTTGCCGCGATTTGTTCACCGTTGCCGGAACCGCCAAGAACAATGCCCAACGCATGCCTCCCCGACTGTCGGTCGGTGATAACAGCCTGGGCCGCACGAATACAAAAAGCGGGGTAGTCGTCTTGCGGGTCGTACGTCTTTGGCCCGTGGTCAACAACTTCATACCCTTTTGCTGCCAGACGCCTTACGAGATCAGCGCTAAGGTCAAGCCCGGCGTGGTCAGTGGCTATATGGATCCGGGGGCAGAGTTGCGTGTCCGTGGACATTGAATTTTCCATTCTTATGCATGTGATCTAAGTGCTGGGTAAAGGCAGGCGGAAGCCGGCCGGGCCCATGGCGCAGCCCTGCGCCCGGCCGGATGAACGGAACCGTCAGATCCCGCCGGCCAGCTTGTAGTAGGCGGCGTTCCAATTCAGGTCTTTTTTGAACTGGCGGATGGTGGTGTCTTGATCGATGGTGAGCAGTTCGGTTTTGGCGATTTCGGCGAAGTCCTCGAAGACGTCGATGCCCACCTGGGTGGAGAGCACGGTGTGGTGGGCGGCGCCGGCGGTGAGCCAGGCGGCGGCGGAGGTGGCGAAGTCCGGCTTCGGTTCCCACAGGGCGCGGGCCACGGGAAGGTTGGGCAGGGGCTGGTCCAGAGGGACGACGTCGACGGCGTTGGCCACCAGGCGAAAACGGTCGCGCATGTCGGACAGGGCGACGACGACACCCGAGGAGGCATCGGCGTCGAACACCAGCCGCGCCGGGTCTTCCTTGCCGCCGATGCCCAGCGGGTGGATCTCCAGCCGCGGCTTCGCCGCCGTCAGGGACGGGCAGACTTCGAGCATGTGGGCGCCCAGGATCTTTTCGGAGCCGGGTTCCAGGTGGTAGGTGTAGTCCTCCATCAGGGAGGCGCCACCGGGCAGGCCAGCCCCCATCACCTTCGCGGCGCGGACCAGAATGGCGGTCTTCCAGTCGCCCTCGGCGCCGAAGCCGTACCCGGCGGCCATGAGCCGCTGCACCGCCAGGCCCGGAAGCTGCCGGAGCGCGCCCAGGTCCTCGAAGGACGTCGTGAACGCCGCCGAGCGGTTGGCCTCCAGGAAGCTCCGCAGGCCCAGTTCGATCCGGGCGCCGTACCGCAGCGAGTCGTGCCGCGCGGCGCCCGCGCGGAGCTCCGGCACCACGTCATAAAGGTCCTCATACTCGGCCACCAGGGCGTCGACGTCGGCCTCCGCGGCGCCGTGCACGGCATCGGCGAGCTCGTTGACGGACCAGGTGTTCACCGCGACGCCGAACCGCAGCTCGGCCTCGGTCTTGTCGCCTTCGGTGACGGCGACGTTGCGCATGTTGTCCCCAAAGCGGGTTAGCTTCAGGCTCCGGACGGCGGCCCACCCGGCCGCGGCGCGCTGCCAGGACCCCACCTGGCGGGCCACTTCGGAGTTGGAGACGTGCCCGACGACGGTCTTCCGGGCGATGCCCAACCGGGACTGGATGTACCCGAACTCGCGGTCGCCGTGCGCGGCCTGGTTCAGGTTCATGAAGTCGAAGTCGATGTCCGCCCACGGCAGGTCGCGGTTGGCCTGGGTGTGCAGGTGCAGCAGCGGCTTGCGCAGCAGGTCCAGTCCCTGGATCCACATCTTGGCCGGGCTGAAGGTGTGCATCCACGCCGTCACGCCAATGACCGAGTCATCCGAGTTTGCCTCCAGCGCGGTGCGGCGGATGGCATCCGAATCGGTCAGGACCGGCTTCCACACCAGCCGCACCGGCACGGCAGCGGAGGCGTTCAGCTGGTTCGCGATCTCCTGCGACTGCGCGGCCACCTGCTTCAGGACCTCCTCCCCGTAAAGGTGCTGGCTGCCGGTGAGGAACCATACCTCGTAGCCATCGAGGGAGGTGTTTGCTGCGGTACTCATTAGGTTCTCCAATTGAGATTCGATAGTGGATATTGGCCAAGCGTGGGCCGCGAATGAATTACTAAAGGATGATCGTTGCGCTACGTGTCTTTAAAGGAACGCCGCGGTCCCGGGTTCGTGGAGTGCCGCCCCGATAAGGGCGACACCGGCTGGTGGGGCGCCGTGCTTGCACGAATGTGAAGTGCTGGGGTGACTACCGCGGTGGGTGGGGGCATTCCGACGTCGAGTTCCCGCAGCATCAAGTCCACGGATTTGCGCCCCAGTTCTTCGAAGTCCTGTCGCACTGTTGTCAGTGGCGGGGTGAAGTAGGCGCTCTCCGGCTGATCGTCGAAGCCGACAACGCTGACGTCTTCCGGTACCCGTACCTGTGCTTCAGCAAAGGCTCTCAGGACTCCCAAGGCCATTTGGTCGTTGGCGGCAAACACGGCAGTTATCCGAGGGTCCTGGGCAATTTTCCTGCCGATGGTGTATCCACTGCCGGCGCCCCAGTCACCTATAAACAGGTGTTCATCGGGGAGGCCGGCTCCGCACAGAGCTTCCCGCCAGCCCGCTTTACGTTCGGAGCTGTCCGGCCACCCCGGCGGACCCGAAAGGTGAGCTATCGCGCGGTGGCCCTGCTGGAGAAGATGTTGCACTGCGGCACGTGCGCCCTGTCCCTGGTCCACTATCGTCCCGCTGACATTCCTGTTGGTTGGCGATCCGACAGTTACAACAGGAACGGACAGCTTCATGTCATCCAAAGCTGCAAAAGCTTCCTCATGGGGTACCACCACGGCAATGCCGTCAACGGACTGGTCCATAAAATTGTTGATGGCCTCGCATATGCTCGCCCTGTTCACTTCACGCAGCGCAGCGATGCTGACGGAATAGCCAGCATCCCTGGCTGCCTGTTCTATGCCCATCAGCGTGTTGACTGGACCATACTGCGACAACTCGCTCGCCAGTACCCCGATCCTCCGCGAACGGCGGGTGACCAAGCTCCTGGCTGCAGTGTTGGGCCGGTACCCGAGCTCGGCGATCGCAGCCTTGACCTTTTCTCTTGTGCCGGTGCGGACGTTCGGGTGACCGTTGACGACCCTTGACACCGTCTGATGTGAAACACCGGCGACGGCAGCGACGTCCTTCAGCCTTGGTGCCTTGCCATCAGTGGTCCTGCCCATGGTTCACCGAGCCACTGTGTCGTGTATGGATACCGGCCGCATGTTTGACGCGCCGTCACGCCCGTGGCGGACGGGCTCCCTCAATTTAAGGCCCCTGTGGGTTCTTGCCCGTAAACGTTCTGATAGCGGTTGAACAGGGCATCAACCGCTGCTGGTGCAATTGGGTGCGGTTCTCCTAACTGTCGCGAGAACAGCACTGACCTGGCTACATCTTCAACCATGACGGCTGCCTTAACAGCGTCACGGGCATCTTTGCCGATGGTGAACGGGCCGTGATTCTTCATCAGTACGGCACGGGAGCGGTGGCCACTGAGGGTATCGACGATTCCACGCCCAATGGAATCATCGCCGATGATTGCGAAGGGGCCGATAGGAATCTCGCCGCCGAACTCGTCTGCCATCGCTGTTGTTACGCAGGGTATGGGTTCGCCGTGCGCGGCCCAGGCTACGGCATACGGAGAATGGGTGTGAACCACTCCCCCAACCTCGGGCATATGGCGGTAAACGTACGCGTGTGCAGCCGTGTCGCTTGAAGGTGCCCTTTCTGAACCGGGCACGTCAGGGACGACCCGACCATCGAGAGTGCAGAGAATCATGTTGTCGGCGGTCAGTTCGTCGTACAGGACACCGCTAGGTTTGATCACGAAGTAATCAGTCCCTGGAACGCGCCCGGAGACATTGCCGCCGGTCCATACAACAAGGTTGTAGCGCACAAGTTCCGCATGCAGCTCGGCGACGTCGCTTCGGACTGTTCTAATAGCCTCGGCTATCTCGGTCGGCACTTGACTTGACGGCTGGGTGGTCGAACTAGAGCTCATGGCTGGCTTCCTTTCGGAGAGATTGAGTCAACGGCTGCGCGCTGGACCGCAAGCCCAACGGCATATCGGTCCAAGTACGTCGAGAACCCTGTTACGTCGGCAGGGTCAGGATTAGTCGTTTCAAAGGCCGCGCCCCCAAAGACGCTGTTGCGAAGAAACTCATTGAGGTCTCCTGAGGGGTGGGTGGCGAAGGCCGCAAGCACGGCGATCCCCCAAGCCCCACCTTCGGAAGCCGATTCCGCGACGGAAACAGGCGCGTTTAGAGCGCCGGCAAGAAAGCGTTGAGCGATTCCAGCGGTCCGAAACATGCCGCCGTGCGCGAACATCCGGTCGACCGCAACCCCTTCGTCGGCAAGGACGCGCATGCCAAGTACCAGCGTTGCGAACACGCCGTACACCTGGGAGCGCACAAGGTTTGCAAGGGTGAACGTGCTGTCGGGTGCTCGTACAAGGAGTGGCCGGCCATCGCGCACGCCAGCAAGAGGTTCACCGGCAACGTAGTTGTACGCGATTAATCCGCCGGCATCTGGGTCGCCTTCGAGCGCTTCTTCAAGGAGGGCGGTGAACACGGTGTCCTGGTCGATGGTGCAGTCTGATTTACGCGCGAATTGGGCGAAGACCTGTACCCAGGCTGCAAGTTCACTTGCACCGTTATTGCAGTGGACCATTGCTACCGGAGCGCCCGCCGGAGTCGTTACGAGATCTAGCTCGTGGCGGACCTGAGCCAGCGGCCTTTCAAGGACGACCATGGCGAAGATGCTCGTGCCGACACTGACGTTGCCCGTCCGGGGGGCTATGGAGCATGTGGCGACCATTCCAGTACCGGCGTCACCTTCTGGCGGGCAGAAAACTGCCCCGGGCTGCAGGGCACCTGACGGGTCAAGCAACGCTGCGCCGGCATCCGTGAGTGTGCCGGCGTGCTCACCCGCCACCAGCACCTCGGGGAGCACCTGGCTGAGGTCGAGCGCGGGAGCGGCCTGAGCAACAAGTGCTTTGTAACGTGCCAAAAGGTCCGAGTCGTAGGTGTGGCTCGCAGAATCGATCGGGAACATGCCGGAAGCATCACCGATTCCAATTACTTTCCTTCCAGTGAGACGCCAATGAACATAACCGGCAAGGGTGGTCATGAAATCAATGCGTGGAACGTGGTCTTCGCCATCGCTCACAGCCTGGTGTAGGTGGGCAATCGACCAGCGGAGGGGGATGTTGAGGTCGAATGCCTTTGTAAGCTCGGCAGACGCCGCGCCCGTAGTGGTGTTCCGCCAGGTCCTGAATGGCACGAGTTGTTGGTCATCGCAATCGAAGACCAGATAGCCGTGCATCATGGCGGAAACACCAATCGCTTGAAGAATGCGTGGTTGCACCCCATAGCGCTCTTCGCAGTTCGCAACAAGATCTGCATAGGCTGCCTGAATACCGGTCCAGACGTCTGTCAGCGAGTAGGTCCACACCGCGTTTTGAAAGCTGCTTTCCCAGCTAAAGCTCCCCAATGCCAGCACGTGCCGGGGATCATCCCCGATAAGGCACGCCTTTATGCGGGTTGAGCCTAGTTCAATCCCCAGACGAGCGCGTCCGGAACGTATGGCATCGGCTACAGATGACGTGCCGGGAAGATTCACAACAATCCTTCTCTTGCTGGCTCAGGCCAGATAATTTTTCGACATGTGAGGGGACAACCAAAGGATGCCCTAGGCTTCAGATCTTGGTTAGCGCTAACAATATTGAGACACGCAGTCTCAAGGATGGTCACTATTCCTCACCTTGCCGCTTGCTCAATCCCGGGCCCGATGACCTGGGCCCTTGAACTGAAGCGTTCGCCAAAGATTATTCCCGTCTGGGGAAAAAGGCAAGGCTGGCTTCTATATTTGGGCGAGCACGTCGTTGTTCCGGCTCTGTGCTTCTATTGGTTCTGGGCGTGTACGAGTTCGAGCGGAGCGAGAGGAGCTTCGCACATGCTTGTCATTCGAGAATCACGAGTGCATGCGGTGGTCCGTTCCGGTTCTAAGGCAAGCGAAGGCTTGTTGTTGACGCTTTTGGATCACCGGAGTACGCGCCCGCTTCCAAGACCACGTCCGCCGCAGCCCACTCGAACCGCCCGTTGGTGCGGCGCTGCAGTGGGCGAAGAGAACCGGCCACCTCCATCGTCTTGGTCTCCCCTGGCGCCAGGTTCACGGGCTTGAAACCCAACAAAACCCGTCGGGGAAAGTCCTCTGCCTCGATCGAACCGTAAAGCTGTACGACGTGACGGCCTGCGCGTTCTCCTGTGTTGGTGACTTGTGTTGTAACCGTCACGCTATCTGCGGCGATCTGCGTGACGGTCAGGTCGCTGATGTCGAAGGTGGTGTAGGAGAGGCCGTATCCGAGTGGGAAGGCAGGGCTGTGGCCGTCGCGGTCCAAGAGGCGCTGCCCAAACCAGCGGTCGTACGTGATGCTGGTGGCGTCCCGGTCGAAGTAGGGTAAGTGTTCCTCTGTTGTTGGGATGGAGTAGGGAAGCCGTCCGCTGGCATCGGCTTTCCCGTAAAGGACGTCTGTGAGGGCATTTCCCCCCTCGGATCCTGAGTACCATCCCACGAGCATCGCCGGGACGGTGTCGCGCCAGGATTCTGTGATGATGGCTCCTGCGGTGACGACAACGACCACGGTTTTGGGGTTCGCAGCCGCGGTTGCCCGGATGATTTCCTCGTCGACAGGCCTTAGCCGCAGGCTGGCCCGGTCGCCGCCAACGGTGCTGCCCATGGCGCCTGCGGCTCCCATGAGGTTGCTTGGGTCCATGCCTTCGGGGAAAGGAGGGAACAGGGCAAGAATGTCCGGGTCCAGCATGCTGTCCCCGCCGATGTATTCGCCTTCATCTTCTGCGGTGTAGCCAACGACGACGATGGCTACCTCCGCCTTTTTTGCTGTGGCGGCGGCTGCTTTGGGGTCGTCTTCGAATGAGGTGAAGAGCTGTGCTTCTGGAACGTTTTTCCGGAGTCCTTCGAGTGCAGTAACTACCTCCGGGGAGCGGACTGATGACGATCCGTGGTCGCCCGTATTGGGTAGATTGGCCAGCCTGCCGATCAGCGCGACCGAATTCCTCTTCTCCGGACCGAGGGGCAGTACCGGTGTGCCGTCAACTGCATCGTTTTTCAGCAGGACCATGGACGTGGCCGCTGCTTCCCGCGCCAGATTCCGGTGTTCGCTGCAGAAAATGACTTCCTTTGCGGGCTCTTCCTCACGTGCGGAGGCATAGTGTCGAAGCTGGGCGCGCAGGACCCGCTTTGCTGCCCGGTCGACGTGCTCCCAAGTGACCCGGCCGGATTCAAGGTCTTCGGGTAGTTGCTGGGCGCGCTGCTGACGCATGGGCGCTTCAACGTCGAGACCTGCGCGCAGCGACAGGCCGGCGTCCCGGAAGCCGGACACGAAATCGGTGATGGTGACGCCCTCGAATCCCCATTCACTGCGGAGGGTGCCTTCCAGGAGGGTTTCGTTCTGGCCGGCCCATTCGCCGTTGACGGAGTTATAGGACGTCATGATGCCGTCCACACCTTCCTCGACGACCCGGCGGAAGTGCGGGAGGAAGGCCTCGTGGAGCGTCTGTTCGTCGGCCAGCACGTCGACTTTGAAGCGTGCATTTTCCATGGAGTTAAGGGCGTAGTGCTTTGCGACGGCCATGGCGTTGCGTTGGACGCCACGAACGAGCGCTGCGCCGAACTCGCCCAGGAGAATGGTGTCTTCGCCGTAGGTTTCCTGTGCCCGGCCCCATGCGGGGTGCCTTGGAAGATTGATGCATACGCCACCGAAGAAGTTCCCTCCCTGGGCTCTCAGTTCACGGCCAATGGCGACGCCGATGCGCTCTTCCATCTCAACATCCCACGTCGCGCCACGCGCCATGGACACTGGAAACGCCGTGGACGCGCCCATCACTACTCCACGGGGACCATCACTGAAACGGAGGCCGGGAATCCCAAGGCGCTTGATCTCGCCCATCACGATGGGTTTCAGGTTGTAGCCGGCGCTCATCTCTGCGATCCCGACCCAAAAATCCGAGTCACCATCGAGCAGCCACAGCTTTTCATCCTGTGTGAGCTGGCCGAGAAGCTGCTCTGTGGCCGCGTCCAGGTCAGCTCCTTGCCGAATGATGTTGACCGCTTCGTAGAAGCTATTGGTTGTTTCGTGGAAGCTATCGGTCTGGCTGGTCGGCATGGTGCTGGTCTTTCTGGTGATGATGGGAGATGACATGCCTCCGTCCGAAGGAGAGCCGGGTGGGCGTTCTACGGGTGGGAGGGGTACGTAGCGGACACGTAGTTGGGCAAAAGTGCTTGTGCTCCGGCCGTCGGGTTGGGGGTGACGGCCGGAGCGGGGGGTGGTTT